>DAITMB010000007.1:26997-30288 GCA_036835375.1 Bacteroidota bacterium | reverse complement strand
CTTCTCGAGTCGGAGCCCGCTCCACTGCCCACGCCTATCAGCCGACACCCTCATCACACAATCATGCTCCAACAACTCAAAATCAAGCTGAGGCCGATCATTCGACCGTACCAACGCTGGTTTCGCGCTACCAAGCGAAAAGCCACGAAGTGGATGCTCCTTCCTTTGCGCATCTCTTCCATATCTTCTGAGAAGCTAGGCCCCCCAAAGGGCGTGTACATGACCCTCGAAGCTTGGCATGAAGCTTCGCTCTCTCCTGAAATTGAGCACTTCGTCGAGGTGGCACCTGTCGAAGCACTGCATCGTGCTGTGCCAAACACCATAGATGAAGAGGTACATTGGCTCATTCGGGCAGAGTATGAGAAAGAATCCATCCCGGCTTATGTCGCAACCCTGAGACACGGACGGGTATGGGTACGGCACAATGACCTCCGTCAAGTGGACGGGATAGCGGTCTTGAGCCAAGACGACCAGCTCGTTCACCCACTTTCCTACCAATTCAAGGCTGAGGCATGGGATCATGACGTATTCAGCCAATGGAAGCTCGGAGACGTTCATGAACTCACAGGTCGCGCGCTGTGCCTGGCCAGCATGAAAGGGGAGATGTTTTTCCATTGGATCCTTGAAGTCTTGCCACGAGTTGCGAGCCTGGAGCGCGCTGGTCTGTCGCTTCAGGACATGGACTACGTGATCGTCAACAGCGCGAAAAGCCGATTCATGAAGGATACCCTTCAGATGGTCGGCGTTCCAGTGGAGAAGATTGTGGACATGCAGACCTACCCACATATCAAGGCTGCTGAGCTGGTGGTCCCCTCCATGCCTGCTGGCACAGGAAATTATACGCCATGGATCACACAGTGGCTACGCGATCGACTGAGCCCTTATCAAGCAGATTTGCCGAGTGGGACTTCGCCTTATGTATATATCTCGCGGGCCAAAGCCCAGTTCAGAAATGTGACCAACTCCGAAGAAGTTACTGGATTGGTCTCCGAATGGGGATTTCAGCCACATCAATTAGAAAGCATGTCATATGCAGAGCAAATGGCCCTTTTTGCGCAAGCCAAGGTCATTATTGCACCACATGGAGCAGGACTCACACATTTGTTCTTTTGCCAGAAAGGAACCAAAGTCATCGAGTTTTTTGATCCGATGTATGTAAATGCTTGCTTTTATTCTTTGGCCAATCTATCGGGATTGGATTATTATTATTTTTTAGGAGAAGGCAAAGGCATGAAAGAAGGTGTGAATTTAGAGCTTAACGAAGGCGACATTACCGTGAGCCTCGACAAGCTACGCGCGACACTTGAGCTCGCTGGTGTGGTGCCATTGGTGCCAGTGGATCACTGATGTATATTTCTTGTCCTTCTTCTTCAAATCTTTTGAAAAAGCTGCATGTTGATTCCACATACCTGTTGAATCAAGGGAGCTACGCTCACACTACCCGTACTGGAAGAATTTCTTTTTGGAGTAATTTTTGAGGCTGTCATCCTCAGTAAGTAAATGGGGAGAGGGCTAAATTCGATAGTATTGTTAAAAATCAAAGTATAGTAAGGAGTTGTCTGATAGGGATGTGGTAGTTTTTCGCTGTGTCCACCCTCTCCCTCCACCCACATGGTCGTTTTGTCAAAAGCGTTTTGAGACCGCCCGGGCTGATGAGGGAAGTTCATGACTCGGTTTTTGCTAAAAGCATTGTCCCAGTAGCTTCACCTCGCTACCCTTCAACAAAGCGAGAAAAGTGCAAATTCCTCCCAGGGGTTGTTAACGATCTGCTGTTCACATTTGTCATAAGAAACAAGTGGGGAGCGTTGCCTCCTTGCTACCATTGCTTATCTTTTCATGAAATCCTATTTAGTGATGAAGTCAACCCCAATTTTACTTCTCTTGGCCCTTCTTGCCTTCACTTCCTGCGAAAAAGTAGGCATTGATGCGCTCGAAGACACTGCTGACGACCTCGAAATTTATGCAGAACTCGAAGAACCTGCCTTGATCGATATCATGGAAGGGATAGAGGCCTCGGGTGCCGTTCAAATAGACATGGTCGAGGAACCCACGGAAGGCACCATCGCGCTGATGCAAGGCAGCTTACTTGTTTATACTCCTCGCGAAGGCCGCGGTGGAGAGATCGACGACAGATTCGTCATGACGATCAAAGAAGGCGACCGGACCCGCCGCCGTGCAGTGGTCGTGCGCGTTCGACGCAGAGGCAACATTCCCCCTCGCACCCGCCCCCGCAACATTGCTGTAGATGACCGTGGTGGCATCGTTGCGCCAGGGCAAATGGTGCGGGTGGATGTACTCGCCAACGACTTGCTCCCTCGGATCGCAAACCCTGTGGATCAAATTTCGGTACTTGTTGCGCCTGCTCAAGGACGAGCAAGCTTTACGTCTGACCATATATTGACGTACCAAGCCCCCACGAACGGTAGTGGCAGGGTCAATCTGGTGTATGAGCTGACCACAGTCAATAATCAGTACGGCTATGCCATGGTGACCTTTTTGATCCAAGAATAAGCCACGATAGCTGAAGTCAGCCGAAGGGAGGCGAGCTGTTCCCGTATTTGACACGATTGGTTTTTCATGCTTTTACTCAGCAGGTATGCGCACAGCGAGCCCCGATGCGGAACTTGTCCGCCGCTGTCGCAAAGGCGACCGCCGCGCCCAGCAACTCCTCTTTGATCAGTTCAAAGGAATGTTGATGGGCGTCTGTTTGCGTTATGCCAAAGATCGCGCGGATGCGGATGACATTTTCCAGGAGGCATTCTCCCGCGTGTTTCATCAGTTGGATCAGATTCGAGATGGGGAACGGCTCGCAGGTTGGATCAGGCAAGTCGCGGTGCGCTGCGCCATCAACCACTACCGCCAACGGCAACGAGATGCGTGGCTTCACGTGGAGGACGTTTCTGAACACTTGTTCGGTATGGGTGAGGAGCTTCCGCTAGCTCAGCTCCAGCAAGAAGAGTTGCTACAAATGGTACAAGCGCTACCGGACAGTCAGCGGATGGTGTTCAACCTTGTGGCCATCGAAGGCTATTCTCACAAAGAGGCTGCCGATATGGCCGACATCACCGAGTCATCTTCTCGGGTTCTGCTCCATCGTGCCCGGCAATGTCTCCAGCAACAAGCCATCGCCTTAGGCCATTACCAACCCAGTCGTCATGTCTGATAATCACCCCACAGACCGGATTTTTCGGGAAACCCTATTTCCCTTTGAGGCTCAGCCCCCGTCGCGGGCTTGGGAGCGACTGGAACCTTCGCTGCCCCAAGCCCCTGATCATTCTCTCATCGGGTCGG
>DAITMB010000007.1:0-26897 GCA_036835375.1 Bacteroidota bacterium | reverse complement strand
TTGCCCTTGAGTGATGTCCAAAGAGCAGGATTTCAATTACAGGGCGGCATTCGATGGGAGTTTGCGAAGGGCTGGAAGGCGGTAGTGGGACTTCAGGCCCAATCGATGAATTTGCCAGTCAATTATCGAATAGCGCCGCCCGCCAAGTATCAGCACGCGGGAAATAACCTACAGTTGGGAGTCGCGCTGGCACCTATAGAGACTGCCGCTGATATTCAGAATTATCGATATGAGTCGCACAGCCTCTCAGTCATGGCTGGATTGCACCGCGAATGGAATGCTCATCGTGCACAGGTATTGCTCCTCCGCGAGATGGGCGCTGTCCGAAATCAACTTTCGCAGGTAGATGGATTGACCAACTACCAGCTTCGTCGTGCTGTGTGGGAATTTCAGGCGCAACATGCCCTTCGGCTCTGCCAGCTTGGGAAAACAGCCATTGAGGTGGGCCCCATGTTTCGATACAGCATTCAGCCTCAGCGTTTTGAATATGCACCTATGCACGTCCAACGATATGCTTTTGGGGTAGTACTGGGATGTCATTGGGACTGATCGGTAGTAAACGAATCAATCATTTGCCCAATTCGACTCTCTCATTCAAGTCAGTGGTGTCCGCATTTTTGTAGCGATGTATAGCTCTAGGAGTGAAATTCAACGATGCATTTCGATGGCCACGACCACCTGGCCGTGGTCAGAAATCCACACAGGGACTCTTTCGTCGGAGAGCGTCTCATCGATCAAGTGATCATTGAATACTTGTACATATTCGACTTGCGCGATACCATCACGATTTTCACGCACGAACTCTTCACTGACCATGATTTGATCAATGGCCTCGTGGAAGCCGTTGTGAAGATGCGTGAAGTACACATCTACGAGAGCCTGCCGAGCCTGAATATCTTTTACATGGTAAAGCAGGACATCCCAAATCGACTTTTTGACCTCCATCGGATATCTTCTGTGTGGGGGTTCACCGCTGACGATGCGAGTTGTCACGGAGGTGCCCGTATCGTTCATGTCTCCGCAAAGAATAATGGGTCTGCGACGTTGGTAAAGATTCGCGAGGAGGATTTCGCGAAGACAGGCTGCCTCTATGGTTCTTCGGATCAATGACCTGGCCTGCCCCTTGGCGAGGTCCAAGGGCCTGCTGCGATGTTCGCCTGGCTCAAACTCTGGCCGTTTGCTCTTGAGATGAGTAACATATATATCCACCTCTGTCCCGCCTGGAAACTCGATGGTGGCTTGAAGTACGGGTCTGGAAAAATCGTGGATCGGAATCTCAGCGCCCTGATACGTCAGAATGGAGGGGCAAGAATGATAGACCTCATGCGCCAGGATCGGAAAACGTGACGCGATGGCTACCCTCGGCAAATCTCCCGTTGGGGCCGCCACAAAGAAGTGGGCATCCCTGAGTCGCTCGCTGCGTGCCAGTACTGCTGCCAGCGCCTCCGGGTGAAATACTTCTTGAAATCCCACTATATCGGCCTTCATCAGATCTAATTGCCGGGCGGTCCAGTCAATTTTGCGCTCATAGTCATGCTGACTTAGCATCTGATCTTTGTAGAAAAGACGGTTGGGAAGGACTAAGTTGAACACATTGAAGGTGCCGATGCGGATGTTGCGTTGATGAGACATAGGGAGAAGGTTGGACAAATACGTGCTTGACGAAGATGGGCATGAAAATGAAGAAAAAATGCTTCTTATGAGCACGCTTTCTTTAGTGAGAGAGCCATTTTTTAGCCCTCTGTCAAATCCTCCAATGTTTCCTTACCTTTGCCCAGCGATTTTTGAACGAGACACATGCGAATTACCTACTCCTCCTATCTTTTGCTGGCATTGAGCCTGCTCTTTTCCCTTCCGTTGGTGGCCCAGGAGCCCGACATCAATGAATTCATTTTTTGCGATTCGGAGCCGATCCCGCTTAATTCAGATGAGATTCGCGCTAAGATTGGTTACCCCGAAGCAGCTGTGGAGGATGAGGCACAGGGGACTGTGGTTGCCCGGATCTTGGTAGGGGCCGACGGTGCATATATCAAGCACAAAATTGTCAAGCAAGTTCATCCTGCGCTGGTAGAAGCGGTGGAGGCACGCCTACCTGAACTCCTTTTTACCCCTGCCAAGAGGGGCGAAGAGTCCATTCCATTTTGGATCAATTTGCCCTTTCCCTTCCGTCTTTTACAACAAGAGCAGGTGATTCAGGAGCAGATCGACGAGCTTTCAGTGGAGATCAATGAGAATGGCAAGGATTTCAAACTGTGGCACAGGCGCGGCATCCAGTACACAGAATTGGAGCAATACGATCAAGCCGTGGCCGATTTCACCCAAAGTATCGCCATCAACCCGCGCTTGAATAAGAAGAAAGCCAAGAAAAACACCTATGAATATCTTTTTTACGCCTACTACGGCAGGGCAGTCGCCAGAAGCGGGCAGGAGCGATTCGAAGAGGCAATCCTCGACTTTGATGAAGCGATTCAGGTAGCAGAGACCATGGCTATTCCTGACTCTTCTGTGCAGGCCACCCTGAGCAATGTATATTTGGAGCGAGGATTTACCAAGTTCCAATATGAAAAATATCCCGAAGCCGAAGCAGATTACCGACGGGTGCTGGAGATGGTAGATTCGTCAGAAGTTTGTGGGATTCGAACCTTGTTGTTAGAGGTGGGTCTCGCCTTGGATGACTATCCCCTGCTAGTGGAGTCCTACGAAGCGCTGATCGGCTGCGACGACAATGCGACCGACATCTACCGTTATTCGTTAGCCTATTACCGCCGCAAGTCCGGGGATCCGCTGCGTGCCATTGACGATTTTCAAGCGCTGCTAGCCAATACCAAAAATCAATCGTTGGAATTAGCTGGTCGCAATTACCTCGCGCTCTCCCAACTGGAGTCTGGTCAACTCGCCGAAGCCGAAGCCAGCTTGGCCGAAGCCATGCAAGTGAATGCGCTCAATCCTTTGTCTTATTTTGTCAAGGCGAAGATTCAGCAGAAAAAAGGATTGGATCAAGAAGCTTGCCCTGAGTTTCGTCGCGCATTGATCTACGGTCTTGCGGGAGAAGAAGCAGAGACTGCCAAGCAGCAACTGTTGGAGGTTTGCGGAGAGGAATACGAAGAAGATTGATCAACGAGTGGTATAGGTTCATCATTTGGTTTTTACCATGCCAGCCATGGTGACCTGATGCATCGATCATCCCGTTCTCATTCAAAAATAGCTCGTCATCATGCAGGTATATCAAGTAGGACAGCTCCCCGACGGACGGGAAGTACGCGGATTTTTGTTGACCAATGCGCTCGGAATGCAGGCGCGCATCATCGAATATGGCGGGATCCTCACGGAGATGCACGTGCCGGATGCTCAGGGTCGATTACGAGATATCGTGATCGGATTTCCTTCTCTTGCAGGCTATCTGGGCTCCCACCCTTACATCGGTGCGGTCGTAGGTCGATATGCCAACCGCATCCGGCAAGCTCAATTTGAATTAGATGGGAAAAATTATCACCTGACCGCAAACGAAGGATCTCATCAGCTCCACGGAGGATTTCAAGGATTAGACAAAAAGTGTTGGGAAGGCAGCCTCCAACATCTTGCGGAGGGAAATGCTGTGAAACTCGTTTGCCAAAGTGCTCATGGCGAAGAAGGCTTCCCAGGAAATGTCGAGGTCGCTGTCACCTACATTCTCACCCCAGACGGATCTCTGATCATTCGGTACGAAGCCAAGACCGATGCGCCGACCATCCTCAACCTGACCCAACATGCCTACTTCAACCTGGAAGAACGTGGATCTGTGGAGGCACACATGCTTCAACTTCAGGCCGATACGTTCACACCAGGCGATTCAGATGGTCTCCCGTTGGGGGAAGTTCGTCCTGTGTATGGCGCTTACGATTTTCGGCAACCCAAATCGCTCGGACGAGATCTGCACCACAGCGATTTGGCCCCTCGCCGGGGCTATGACCATAATTTTGTGATCAATGGAGATCCGGGCACGCTTCGCAAAGCTGCATCAGTGTGGAGCCTTAGCTCTGGGATTAGCTTAGAAACTTGGACCACAGCGCCTTGCATTCAGCTTTACTCGGGAAATTGGCTACAGTTGGAAGGAGAAAAGCGCGGTGGAACAGTGAAAGCCTATGAGGCATTTTGCCTAGAGACGCAATTTGCCCCAGATTCCCCGAATCAGCCTACTTTTGCGCAGCCCGTTTTGCGCCCGGAGCAACCCTACTTTTCAGAAACACAGTACCGTTTCAGTCTAGTATAGCCAAAGGCATATAAGGCACTTTATTTGGTCGAAGGTTCAGCCTTCTTGACCTCGTATTTGGCGGGCGCGTACAGGAAGCCAAATGCTTCACTATCAGACCTTTGTAGGTGCTTGTGGTGAATCTTGTGGGCACGAATAAGGCGGTTGATGTACGGTTGTCTGAATTTGTACTTCAGTTTTACGCGACGGTGAATAATCACATCGTGAAAGAGGAAGTATAGAAATCCGTACACCGCGATTCCGGCACCGAGATAAAGATGCCATGTCAGTTCTTGGATTCCCACCACGATCAGCGTCGTGGATCCGATGCCATAAATGAGCGCCACAAGATCATTCCATTCCCACCAGGTCTCTTGTGGCTCGTGATGAGATCGGTGAAGAAACCATAGCGGGCCATGGAGTAAATACTTGTGGCTCAACCAAGCCCAACCCTCCATGAGGATGACCGTGGCGACAAACAAGGCGATGCCAAGTATGGGAGAAAGCATGTAACTGGAGAATATCTGGGACTCTTGGCAGAGTCAAGGTCAAGGGGAAAATGCCCTTAACAAAGATAAGAGATTCGCAGAGATTCTGGAAAAAGCGAGGGAGAGAATGCCGCCCATCATTTGCTTGGCGCAGCGCTTAATAATTCATCACAGGAGCTTCCAGATCCGTTTTCCGCCAGAGAAACACGGTGTCTCTGCACACAGTATCGGGTAGGGAGGCCACTACGCGGTCAAGCTCCAGAAATGAGGCCAAGGCGATTTGGGAGTAATTCTGAGACGCATTTTTGAAACCACCCGATTCGGTTGTCCATACTTTTCGCATCAACTCCACCCCACCAGCACTGGGTTGAATCGCTCCCAGCACAGCATCTACATTGCCGGAGCCAGCATGATAGGCGTGGAGCACCAGCAGCTTGAACCACAAATCGCTTTCGTCAAACGGAATCTCTCGCTTGCTGAGCAGCCAGCGAATCTGTGGAATACAACGCTTACGGATCAAATCTGCCGCTGCGCCAGCCGCCTTTTCGAAGTCTTCTCGCTCGTCGAGGGAGTCAGTTACGATCAGCCCATGCTCCAAGGCGACCCCCTTCATCAGTTGAAAGGATCCGTAAGCACCCACCGGAGACATGTGGAGCTGTCCAGGGCTCTCGATCAGCAGTATCGCCTGGGCATACCAGGGATCAACGCCCCGACGCTGAAATGCGTCAATTCCTCTTCCGATGCTAGGGAGTGCTTTTTCAAATTGGTAATAATGATTTTTTCCAGCCGTGATATAGATGCCCGCGAGGCTGTCCAAGCCATGTGCCATGCGGAGGCTGTCTTTGTATTTCGCTTGAAGTGAGTCACCCATTCGCTCCCAACGCCATACGGGAATCACATCGAGCATTTGGCGGTTGTGGGCGAAATTGACGATCGCAGAATCCTTGGACATGCTCATGACCTTGCGCCAAAAGTGAATTTGAGGTAGGGTGTCCCATTGCTCTTGTACCAAAAGAGAGTCCCAAATCGTCTGAAAACAGGAAAAGTCTGGCGCGGTGAAATCCACCGAGTACACCGTCTCTGTGCTGTCCCAGTCGACCACTTGGCTCAGCGTCCAGGAAAAATCCTCCATGCTCCCGTCGGAAAGTACGGTCACTTCGACATGATTCGGAAAAGGGACAAACTCTTCGGTCAATGTGGGCTGGGAACGCTTGACCATGAGTCCCGGCAACGTGAAGGCCCCCAGCCCCATGAGACTTAGTACCAGCCCGGTGGTATAAGTGATGTTGCGCGGAGTTTTTGGAAGAATAAGTTGCACAGGAAAATGGCGTTATAATTCAAAGTTTACGCACAATCGATTAAACTAACGAGACCCTACGCCCCACCGGTCATTCCGATGGGATGAACGGAAGTACAGCTCGGTTTGGTAGGTCAGCACGAGATTGGAAGTCTTCTCCTTGATAGCATATTTTACGCCACTTTCCTCCGATGAGCTGTGATAATTCATGGGTTGGTGACAATATTTTTTTTCTCGGAGTTGAATCATTCTTTCTTCTTTCCTGGCCGAAAACCTTTGCAGAATTTGATCAAAAGGCAGCTGGAGGAAAACAGAAAAAATAACCAATTTCAGAATCCGAATTCTTTCCCTTTGTCCATTCCCAGACCTCCATGTACGACCCTCTTTTACATTATCCACTGCATCAACGACTAGCATCTTCTTTTCCCGGATCAGTCAGCAAAGCCGAACTGGGATTTCAGCATCGATTGCACGCCAATCTTTCCCTGATCCATCGGCTATTTTTTCGCTTGTATGCCGATCGAGCAGATGCTGACGCGCAGTTCTGGGCCTTGACAGAGGATCTCGTCGCTGCGTTCAAGGAACGGCCTCCGTCATTACGTGCTGTCGATCTCGCCCGGGAAGCAAAGCCCGACTGGCTCATGAGCGAAAAGTGGGTCGGAATGATGCTGTATGTGGATCGCTTTGCAGGAACATTACAGGATTTTCAAGCCAAAATCCCCTATCTCGAAGAGCTGGGGGTGAATTGGGTCCATTTGATGCCTTTGCTCAAGGCACCTCCGGGCTCCAATGACGGGGGCTACGCAGTGAGCGACTATCGCAGGGTAGAGGAGCGATTGGGAAGCATAGAAGATCTGCGGGCGGTGATGGCAGCCTTCCGGGAGCGCGGGATGATCAGCACCCTTGATCTGGTCATGAACCATACTTCCGATCAGCATGAGTGGGCGCAAAAAGCGTTGGCGGGAGATCCTGTCTATCGGGACTACTACTATTTTTTTCCGGATCGGTACCTCCCGGATCAATTCGAACAGACCTTGCCCGAGGTATTTCCTCATAGTTCACCGGGAAACTTTACCTATCTCCCTTCGCTTCAAGAATGGGTGATGACGGTCTTTCATCACTATCAATGGGATCTCAATTACACCCACCCCGCAGTGTTTCGCGAGATGCTCCGAATTTTGTTTTTCCTGGCAAATCTTGGAGTGGACATCGTAAGACTTGATGCTGTGGCATTTACCTGGAAACGACTCGGCACCACATCTCAAAACCTTCCTGAGGCGCACCTGATTCTCCAGTTGATGAAAGCCTGTACACAGGTTGTGACTCCCGGCACTGCCTTTATCGCCGAGGCGATCGTAGCTCCAACAGAAGTCATCAAGTATTTTGGAGAGGGGGAGGCTTGGGGGCGAGAATGCGAAGTTGCCTATCATGCCACATTCATGGCATTGCTCTGGGATGCGCTGGCGACCCAGGAAACTGCCCTGTTGCAAAAAGGGCTTCAAGCGATTCCGCGAAAGCCTGACCGAAACACCTGGATCAACTACCTTCGTTGTCACGATGACATTGGACTGGGCTTTGATGAGACCCACCTGCAAGAATTGGGCAAGGATCCCACAGCGCACAAGCAATACCTCGTGTCGTATTATTCGGGTACTTTTCCCGGATCTTTGGCTGCGGGCGCCCCTTTTGCGGCAAATCCTAAGACCGGTGATGCGCGCATCTCGGGCTCTTTGGCCGCGCTCGTAGGCTTGGAGGTCGCTTTGCAGCGAGGGGATCAGGCAGAGATCGATCGATCTTTACAGAAATCCTGGATGATGCACAGCATCATTTTTGCCTTTGGCGGCCTTCCGCTCCTTTACTATGGAGACGAGATCGCTACGACCAACCATTATGGATATCTTCATGATCCCGATCAAGCCTATGATAATCGCTGGATGCACCGCCCGATCCTCGACTGGGAAAAAGTGGAGCGAAGAAAGCAAGCAGGCACTGTAGAGCAGCGAATGTTTCTGCACCTGCGAAAGCTGATTTTGTTGCGCAGGGCTTCGCCTGAATTTGCAGACTTGAACTCCTGCTCAGTAGAGGAAAGCGGCAGTCCTCATTTGTTTAGTTTTTTGCGCTGGCATTCCGAAGGGGCTCGCACAATGGTGGTAGCAAATTTTGCTCAAGAAGAGCACTTATTGGACCCAAAACTGATGTGGAGCTGTGGGATTGATCCTCTTCAGCTGTGGGACAAAGTATCCGGAAATCCACCAGAATGGGCTGAAGGGAAACTCATCATCCCTCCTTACACGTGCCTGTGGCTGACGGAGACAGCAACCTTTGAGGCGTTTCAGTCGGCAAAAGAGGTGCAGCAGCTCCGGAAAGAAGGGCTTTGGGGGACCGGTAAAAGTGAATAGAGGAATTTTCTGAATTGTGTAAGGATTATTGCGCCAAATCCCTATCTTGCAGTGCTTAGAAGTCCCATCTTACATCATCTTGACACGCAGGGACTTCGCTTGTGATGAGAATCATGGCAAAGAAAATTCTCGTTTCGAATATCGACCCCATCACATCGGAAGACGACTTGTATTCGCTTTTCGCAGACTATGGGGATGTGGACTCCGTCATCATTCGTGAGCTTCCGGATCCGGACAAGGACACCTTTACCGGAGAGATTCTCATGGATTTTGAAGATGAAGCTGATCAGGCCGTCCGTGAATTAGACGGAGAGCAGATCGATGGGCGCTGGTTGTATGTCCGCTTTGCCGAGAAAGATCGGCAAAAGTCCAAGACCAATTTATTGGACATCGACGACGCCCCAAGCCCTACCACTTTTGAGGCGATTCAAAAGAAAAAGCGCCGCAAAGAGTAGGGGAGGGGTCTTTCTTTGATACTTCCGGTTAATGTATCGTTTTTCGCTCCCTTCACTTTCCGGGGAGATGCTGGATGCGGGTGCGCTTCCAGGTTTTTTTGTTTGTTCAAATTTTCGCGAAAGTTCCCACACAAAAGCATTTCCACGATTCTTCCTTTTGAGAAGCGTGCGCGGTGAGCAACTTAGTACGGGTAATCAAAGCGGAATTATACCTCCAGAATGCCCAAGTGAATGATTCGGCTTCCAGTCTGGTTGACAGGGTTGACGCTTCGGCCCACTACGATGCCGCTATGGGGTGCAATGTAAGTCCGCTTAATGTCTCCAAACATATTTCGGACGATGGCGATTCGCTCTCCCTTGATGACTTTGTCTGTCACTTTTGGAAAGACTTCCAAGACGCCGCCATAATCTGTGTGCATCCAAAAGGAGCTTTTGCAGCGAATAGGAGGTTCTTCTGGAGGAACGATGGGATCGTGGATCATGTCAAAATGGCGCATCACGTTGAGTGCGCCTGTGATGGCCGAACGAATCATTCCTTTTTGAAATTTGTTGGGGTCTCCCGCTTCTACTGTGATAGAATGAATTCCCATGGCTGCGGCTGCGCTCCGCAGGGTGCCGTCACCGCCAGCATTGTTGACGATGATTTCAGCGTTCTGCAACTCCGCCATTTTTGCCGTGACGGGGTTGGCCATGTTGGCGCGAATGTAGTAGGAATTGACCCGCCCGTCGGAGGCAGTGTGAACGTCGAGAAGATAATGACAAGGCTTGATCAGGCGGTCGATGATGCGGTGGGCATAGACTTGACTCATATTGCCGCCGGGCCGCCCTGGCATGATGCGATTGAGGTCGTAGCTATCATTAAAAAACCGTTGATTGATCAGAAATCCTGGCACGTTCACCACCGGAATTCCTACGAGGGTGCCCGCCATGCTGCGAACGTCGATGGATTGAAAGACTTTTTGGACCACGGGCACGCCGTTTAACTCATTTCCGTGAATAGCGGCAGTGATGCCTAGCACAGGTCCCGGCATCGTCCCTTTGGCCACCAAGGCAGGTACAAAGATGGGCTGACCCATGCCGCTGGAAACGATTCGGACCCAAAATCTGCTAATCTCTCCGGCTGGACATCGACTCAAGTCCAGTCGCTTTACCATAGGTACTTCAGGTTCTAGCACGTCGATGAATTTGTATTTGGAGTAAATGAGGGTAGGTAAAATGATGGATGGATATTCATGATTGAATCGTCTTTGCAATGTGTGTGTTTCCCACTTATTTATGAAATGAGAATTTCTTCCATGAGGGCATCGTCAGGGTTGAGCGAACGAAACAGTCTGGGGCGAAACTTTCCTTTTTGATTGATCAATTGCTGGGCCATCTGGTCAATGGCAACCATCGACAAGACTGTTTGGATGTAGGCTTCGATGAGATCATCTACGGAGATCCCCAAGCGGTTGAAGTCTTTGCTGTCCATCATGAGCAGGCGACTACTGTCGCTGGAAAAGGTCCCATCCTGGTTGTCCACTGAGAGATTTGTCCCTAGCATATTCCAGGAATCTGTGCTGTTTTCGAGGGTGTCGGTGAGTGGGGCACGCGCCATCCGGGCATAGACTGAGAGGGGTCTCATTCCGCGAGGTGTATGGTTGACCATCATGCGAATGTCCGCAACAAAGGTTTCTTGCCTGGAATTGGGCATCGTCCCCACATGATAAAAGGTGCCTTTGCTGGTGCGCGAGCTCCACTCGTAGTTGCCGATGAGGCTCTGCACAATGAAGAGATCGTAAGTGAATTCTTGCTGAAGAAAAGCCTCGAACTCCTGCGGATGCACAATCGTGAATACACCCTGGCCAGCGTTGGCATAGGGGACCTTAATGACAGCCTGTCCGCCCATTTTTGCGAGCCACAGACTGATTTGATTTTTTCGCACATCCCAGATGGTTTCAGGTGTGAGAATCTGGAGGCCGCTATCGCCGAGTTGTGCATTGTATAGGTCGTAGGCTTTAGCAGCCATCATTTTGTTGCGACCACCTGCCAGACAAGCCAGGGTAGGATTAAGAATCAAGGTCTTTGTCTGAATGGGAATTCTGTTCCACGGTTTTTGAGTCACATACCGAAATGCTGCTCGAATGGGAATCCACTGTCCTTGATCATCTCTCACCTCCAGCATCCCGTCTGTAAACCGCGCAGGAGGCATCGGGTCGTGGGCGTAAAAGGGCACATAATACACCGTTTCCTGAAATTGGTCCGCCATGGCGGCGGCGTATCCTGACGCCTCCATGTTGTTTTTGTCGTAGAGCACTGCCAAGCCACCGGCGAGTTTGGGGCGCTTGAGCTTGAGCGCAGGGGCAAACGTCTCGGCCATGTAGAGGCGATATCCTCCTTGTTCTTGGGATTCTTCCAAGAGAGGCATCGACTTTTGACCAGAAGGGCACGAATTGGTCTCGATCACCACCATTTGGCGGTTTCCATTGGCATCGGTCACGTGAAAAAGATCTGCTCCGGCATGAAGCAAATACTTGGGCTGATAGGACAAAATCCCGCCTAGCACTTCTTTCTTGACCACGGGGTGAAGATGGCAATACCGATTGATGATGGCTTCCTGCTTCATTCGAAGGAAAAAAGCGACCATGGGATGAATCTGGGCGTTTTGAGCTTTTGGGTACCAATGACGAGAAGTTTCAAAGCTTCCGGGCGGCACCAGCGTCACATTTGGGGGCTGAAATGTTTTCATGTAGTCAAGGGATTCAGGAGGGCGAAATCAACGGCGGAAATCGTTGCGGTCAAAGGAAAAAGGGAAAAACATCTGGCGTAGCGTAGCAGCGCTCACTTCCTTTGAACTACGACAGGTTCGGGAACCGGATCATCTCCGTAAGTCCGCGAATGTATTTTTCCTATGGGTGCATAGGGCTGCTTTTGGGAGATATTGGGCTAATATTTTCCTAAAAAGAACCTAGAATCATGAAATCCATCCGTAACTTCCAAATCTCATTCATTCACCCAACATGTAGGTGAGAGGAGAAGTGCTTCATGGTTTGCGGTGGATAAATGAAACCTTTCGATGGAAGTCCCCTCTCAAATTTTTTGCACAGCGTCTCTTTCGCTCTTGGTTGAATTGTATTACCCCATTGATTTTGCAATCCGGAATTCATGCTCGATTCAGTACCCCCCTTAGAAATCGTCATTGGAGAGGATAATCCCGCAGACAGCCGCCTGATCAGCCTTTGTCTTGAGGGTTGGGAAATTTCTGCCACCTTCAGCTACTTCGCGAGCGGTCGCAAGCTCAAGACGTATCTCGAATCCCGGCCCACAACATCCGCCCCGATGATTGTGATGCTGGATTTTTTCCTCTCTGAAATCGAAGGGCCTCGCTTGCTCCGATGGATACGCGAAGAATCCCTCTACCCGCAAGTGCCTGTGGTACTTATGTCGGGATCCTATTTGGAAGAGGTGATGGACAGAAGCTACCGTTTTGGTGGTAATTATTTTTTGGAAAAGTCAACCGACTTGGAGCAATTTTTCTTGGAATTGCGAAGCATCCTCTCCTTTCTGGTCTGTGGACTAACGGTCCCTAAGTAACATCCCTTTACATAACATGATCACGATGGACCAGCGCAAGATTTCTCTTATTGCTGCGCTTTCCACCAATCGCGTGATCGGATATCGTGGACGGCTTCCCTGGACGCTCCCCGGGGACCACGCACATTTTCGCATGGTCACGGCCAGAAAGCCGATGATCATGGGCAGGCTCAGCGCAGAATCAGAAGATGCGCTTTACAGTGACACCCTCAGCGTGGTCCTGAGTTCCCGTAAAAAATTGGATCTGCCGTGGCCACATATGGTAGCAAGCAACCTTTCGACCGCCCTACGACTGTGCGAAGGCTATGAAGAGGTGTTTGTGATCGGTGGTGAGCGAGTATTTCAAGAAGCGATGCCACTTGCGACTCAGATGTATCTCACCCGGGTGGACGGAATGTTCGGGGGTGATGCATTTTTTCCTGCGATAGATAAAGAAGCTTGGCTATTGACCCGAGAGCGATGTTTCGACGCAGATGAGTCTCACAGCCATGCGTTCTGCATTCAACATTGGATCAGAAAAGGGTAGATATGAAAAATCATCCAGCGGAGGCAAGGAATGATTCGGTTTTTTGAAAAATGCTTCTTAAGGATCGCCTCCGGCATAACGCTACGTGCTTACTTGGTTCCCACGGCTATCTTGCTTGCCAGTATTCAGGACAAGCTTGTGCACAGATCCTGCGTCAGACCCAGCTGTAGGTCCTTCCTTCACACGGTCTCGCGACATCACCCGCTTTGCTCGATTTTCGATTCGAGTCTGGGTCCCTTTCATCCCAGCCTCTCATGGTCTCCCGACGAGCCGGGATCTTCGATTCGTTCAAAAATCCCGGTGCAATCTCTGATGAGTTATTTCCTCGGCGTCCCCAAGGCAATTCATCTGCAAAAAAAATCGTCTTTTGCCTCCCCCATCAAATTCCTCACAAAGAAGGGCTTAGGAAAAAGCATTTGTACCGACAATGGCATTTTTTGCCGCATCCCTCGATTTATTAACGGTCAGCTTTGAATATCTCCTATCCCGATGTACTTTTGTCACGGGTAAGGCTGTACGACTAGATCCCTCTGAACTCCGCCAGGTCTGAAAGGAAGCAACGGTAGGCGGTTGATCAGTGCGATATGGTTCTTACCCTTTTTTTGTTTCCTATGTCCAAGGACGCTCACTACCTCGATCGCTGCCTTCAATTAGCGCGCATGGGTGGATCGGCTGTGCAGCCCAATCCACAGGTAGGAGCTGTGATTGTCCACGATGATTTGATCATCGGTGAAGGCTTTCATCAATATCCCGGAGGACCTCATGCCGAAGTATATGCTGTTGCGGCGGTGGCCGACCTTGGGCTATTGCCAAAGGCTACTCTGTATGTGTCGCTGGAGCCTTGTGCCCACACTGGCAAGACGCCACCCTGCGTCGAATTGATCCTTCGTCACGGAATTCCCAAAGTCGTCATTGGCTGCCTAGATCCTCACCCTCGCGTGTCCGGCAAAGGCGTAGCGCGACTTCGTAGCGAAGGGGTAGAAGTGGTCATCGCGGAAAATCCAGCGCCGTTTCAAGCGATTAATAAGATTTTTTTTCTCAATCAAGAACGACAACGCCCCTATATCTGTCTCAAATGGGCCGAATCCGCTGATGGGTTTATCGCAGGAATGGGAGCGGACGGCTACCCGAGGCGAACGGCGATCACCCGCCAAGCTACTCAGCGAGTCGTGCACAGCCTGCGTGCTACGTATCAAAGCATTTTGATCGGGTCACGCACGGCCATGGTGGATGATCCCACACTCACTACAAGGTATTTTCCCGGTCCTTCTCCCATCCGGTTGATTTGGAACTCCAGCAGCCAAGCACTGCCTGATACGCTTCGCATGTTCGAAGAGCCGCCGAAGAGCTACGTGCTGGAGCGTCATTCCCTGTCGAAACATAGCATTCCGATGGAAAATCATTCCCCGGAAGCAGCGATCAAAGCCATGGGGCTCGCAGGTATTTCCAGTGTTTTGGTAGAAGGGGGACGAAATACACTTCAGGCATTTTTGGATTCTGACTTGTACGACGAGGTCTATCGGTTTTGCAATCCGCAGTTGTTCTTAAAAAAAGGTGTTCCCGCTCCACCCTTTCCGAAGACAAAAGGCCGCTGGGAGAGTCGCATGATCGGTCAAGACCGACTAGACCTGCTCCGCAATCCAGCGGGAGGAGCAGCAATGGATGATCTTTCCACGTAAATTTCCTAAGCAGCGATTGCTCCAACTTGTGGCAAATGTGTCAGTGCCAAGCTTGAGATGATCGCTTGTGCCTTCGCCGATTGTCCCGGTCGCGCACCAGGGAGTAGCGAATCGCCAGGGAGGGAGTCATACCTTGAAATTCGGTCTCAATCCAATTCCAATGAGGCCTGAGATCTGCAGCAACCGTGATTCGGAAGAGGGTGAACTCCGCCCCGCCGACCAGGCTGAAACCCGCCAAACTGGTAGGTGTGATGCCCAGCCCTGTGTGGAGCCCCGCCCCGCCATATGCGTTGAGTCGCCGCTGAAAGAGCCCCACATGTCTCTTGAGAAGCAAATGGCCCATGAGTTGTTCTTGGGAATTTTCAATCAAAATTCCTTCGACCGTCATTTTTCTGGCCACTTTCTGCGCGAGTGTAAATCCGATTTGTCCGCTTTCAAATCGTACGCCCGCAGCAGTGCGATACACCTGCGCAGACGAGGAGGAGAAGCCGAGTAGCGTCAAGCACAGGATCAAGGTGAAGCAAAAGTTCTTCATAGAATCTTCATTTTCAGTACAGACTGGGTTCACAAAGAAAATGTTGCACCCGACTACGAGCACACTTTTTATTCTTCGATGCCATCTGCCTCCCCGAGCGCTTCCTGCCAGCTTTGCCCAAAAGTGATCATTTGTAAAGTTGCGACCGAGAGCTTGTTTTCGAGTTTGCCAAACTTTCTCCGATAGTCCTTCATGCTCCGGCGCACCACTTCGATGGCTTCCTCGCGTCCATACGTGTGGGTGATTTCGCAGCGTTTTACATCAGATCCAGGCATTTCTTTGTATGTCAAAAAGTAGTGTTTGAGTCGGCTGATGATGGCCTCAGGCACGTCAGTGACATCGTGCCAGTGTTGGTACACCTCGTCCCCTTTGAGCACCGCGATGATTTTGTCATCGGCTTCCCCTCCGTCGATCATGCGGAATCCGCCGATGGGAATCGCAGGCACCAAAATGTCGCCATGCGTGATCGCGCGCTCGGTGAGGACACAGATATCGAGCGGATCGCCGTCGCCAATGATGTTTTCCCGGCCCGTCTTCTCCATGCAGTATTTGGCGACACTCTCCATGCAGTAGGTCTGAGGAATAAAACCATAAAGAGTCGGGATGATGTTCGAAAATTTTTGTGGGCGATCGACTTTCAAATATCCCGTGCGCTTGTCAACCTCATATTTTACTGTGTCGGTCGGAACCACTTCGATGAATGCTGTGACGAGTTCGGGCGCTTGTTCTCCGATTTGGACACCATGCCAAGGGTGAGATTTGTAGCGAAGGCCAATTAATTCCCAAATACGGGTCAGTGGATTGCTTTTGCTGAGACTCATTAGAATATGATGAATGAAGAATGTGGTGGGGAGAACCTCTCGTGTGGAGGAATGCGAAGTTGAAGACCATGAGAACGGAGAATCCAAGGCAATTCCCCAGATTCTGTGCAGTGAGAAGAACGAATAGCAGGTGGGAGTAGGTAGCGAATGCGACGCTGCGAATCAACAAAGCATATGCCCAAGATCCTACCGAGAAGGGACAAGTGGCCGGAATCGAGCTTTCACGGGAATAATTCTGCCTTGAACAGTTCTCGCGTTGGTTGGTCTTTCAGACTCGGGACACAAGTAGTCGTAAGTTCTCTAAATTTCGCGCTGAAAGCTAGCGTCCTCCCCATCCTTCTGTCAAGCGTATTTGAACTTTATTTACCCTCATCGCGGAGCGGTGTATAAAGCTGGTCGAGAAACAGACAGACTTGCAAAACGAGGATCTTACCGTTTCATGATCAGATCCGCGATATTTCGAGCAGAGAGGCGACCTAAAGAACATCATGTTATGAGTCAAACTTGGAATTTTTCCGCTGGTCCGGCCATCTTGCCGGGAGAAGTGCTGGATCGCGCACAACGCGAGCTTCGCGATTTCGACGGACGAGGAATGTCTGTGATGGAAATCAGCCATCGATCCAGCGAATTTCTCGAAATTCTGCACCGCGCAGAAGCACGGTTGCGGCGGCTGATGGGCATTCCGGCATCTTATCATGTCCTGTTTTTGCAGGGCGGAGCTTGGCTTCAGTTTGGTATGGTGCCGCTGAATCTGATGAAAAAAGGCTTGGCCCAGTACATTGACTCGGGTTCGTGGTCTTCCAAGGCGGCGGAGGAGGCAGCCAAATACGGAGAGGTGGACATCGTGGCTTCTTCGAAAGCGGACCGTTATCGCAGCATTCCGCAATTGCCCGAAAACTGGCTCCGAACCGAAGCAGACTACGTTCACATCACTACCAATAACACGATTTACGGTACGACTTGGGACAGAATTCCGGAAACGGGTGCCGTGCCGCTCGTCGCTGACATGTCCTCCAACATTCTCTCCCAGCCCTATCGCGTGGAGGATTTCGGCCTGATCTATGCAGGCGCCCAAAAGAATATTGGCCCCAGCGGCCTCACCATTGTGATTATCCACAAAGACCTGATTCAGGACATTCCTGCCTTTGTGCCCACCATGCTGAGCTACCAGACCTATGCCGATCATGAGTCGATGTTCAACACCCCTCCCACTTTTGGGATTTACCTAGCCGATTTGGTTTTTGAATGGCTAGAAAACAAAGGCGGTATTGCGGCCATGCACCAGGAAAATCTGGCAAAGGCAGCCTTGCTGTACGATTACCTCGACCAATCATCGGCCTTTCATGCAGTGGTGCAGCCGCCTTTTCGCTCGCTGATGAATGTGGTATTTAGGATGAAGACGGAGCAGCAGGAGCGGGAATTTTTGAAACTAGCAGAGTCGGAGCAAATGTATTTTTTGCCGGGTCACCGCTCTGTGGGGGGCATGAGGGCAAGTTTGTACAATGCCATGCCGATCGAAGGGGTACAAGCTTTGGTGGACCTCATGCGTCGGGTAGAGTAGGGTATAAAATCCCAAAATAGATCTAGTGTCTTGATTTTTAATGGATTGAAAAAAAGGTTATACGATTTTTTCCTGGCGAGAGGACTTAATCGCCAGTTTCTTTGCCCTGTCCGCTTCCTCCCTTTACCTTTGCACAAAAATATATACCTGTGGCAATCATTAGATCCTTTCGAGGTTGGCGCCCACGTCGCGACATCGTAGCCCAAGTCGCTTCACGCCCCTACGACGTATTGAGCTCTGAAGAAGCCCGCGTAGAAGCGGCTGGCAATCCATATTCATTTCTTCATGTGGTGAAACCAGAGATTGATTTGCCCGCCGATATCGATCACCACGACCCGCGTGTGTATGAAGCGGCAAAGGAAGGTTTTGATCGAATGGTGACGCAAGGCTGGATCATGGAGGATGAGCAGGAATGCCTCTACCTCTATCAGCAGCGGATGGGAGATCACATTCAGGCTGGTTTTGTGGCGGCGGCCTCGGTTCAGGATTATCTTGACGGTGTCATCAAAAAACATGAATTGACCCGGCCTGACAAAGAGCTGGATCGGAAAACCCATGTGCGGGTGGCGCGAATGAATGCTGAGCCGGTGTTTTTTTCTTATCCAGCTGTTGAGGAACTAGATGAAATCATCCACGCCGTGCGGCGCGAGATTCCCGAGTACGACTTTTTGACTGAAGACGGTGTCGGACACGTTTTTTGGGTGATTCGCCAGCCTTCGCTCATCGAAAACATCATTCGACTCTTTGCAGAAAAAGTCCCTGCAACCTACGTCGCAGATGGCCATCACCGTACGGCAGCCGCAGCACTGGTAGGCCAAGACCTTCGCGCAGAAAATCCGCAGCACAACGGAGAGGAAGCCTATAATTATTTTTTGGCCGTACACTTCCCCGACAATCAGCTCCGTATCCAAGATTATAATCGAGTCGTGACAGATCTGAATGGGCTCAGTGAGTCAGCTTTTCTGCTTTCGCTCGAAGATCGATTCACGGTTCAAAAAATGCCTGCGGCCTATCGTCCCGAGGCCCTGCATCACTTCGGCCTTTACCTTGGAAGACAGTGGTACAAGTTGGTGGCGCGCGAAGGAACCTATGACGACACCGATCCAATCGGCGTGCTGGATGTGACGATTCTCTCGGAGCAGGTGCTGGAGCCTATCCTGGGCATCGTGGACCTGCGTCGCGACAAGCGAATTGACTTTGTCGGCGGCATTCGTGGGCTGGGAGAGCTTGAAAAGCGCGTCAACGAGGGAGAAATGGCCGCGGCCTTTGCGCTGTATCCCGTGAGCATGCAACAGTTGATCGACATTGCCGACAGCGGCGAGATCATGCCCCCCAAGACAACGTGGTTTGAGCCTAAGCTCAGAAGTGGATTGGTAGTGTATCGTTTTTGAGTGAGATAAGCCGTGTGGGGCACAGCGGGTACTGTATATACTTGCAAAAGGCGGGCAAATTTGCCCGCCTTTTGTTATTCTAGTTCAACTGGTTCTAGCGACAAGCTTCTGGATCGCTGCTCCGAGTCGTGTCTTCGGCTGTCCCATTTCACAACCATGCCGCGGGTATCCATGTGGGTAAAGGTGTTGTAAAATCCAACGCCTCCTTTGTACAGAAACTGAAAAACGCCTTCGTGAACCCGCGTCTGGAGTGGAGTTCGCTTGATCAGCCCTTGGTCGGTATTGACATCTGTGGGATGGAGCTCAATGGGAGAGGAAAACCACTTTTCGTCCGTTTGCCAAGCAAGGAGTTGCTCTGCCGCAACGGTGGGGTGAATCCCCCGAACATTGAAGTCAACCGCGCAATAGGCGGTGTGCTGGCTTCTCTTTTCGCCACCGATCAGGGGGTTGTAAAGGGGAGAGCGATAGGTAGAGTTGATGGTGACGGGCACATCGAAGTGGTCACGCAGATGATCCAAGACAAGAATAGTAGGCGCGATATTGTGCCAAATTTCTTTTGGGGGTGGTTCATTTCTGACATTTCCTCTTACTTTGCCTACGCCGCTCAGCACTTCGTGGTAATTGAAGTTATTGAGGTTCAGGCTATTGAGAAATGTCTTAAAATCGGCAAGTTCATTCCAATCGTCGAGCATATAGAAGAAGTTCAAAAATGTTTGTACTAGGAGGAAAGAAAAACAAAGAAGTCCGACATGGCCGTTCCTTCCATGTGACTTCGAGAGAGCCATTAGGCATCTCCGAGTCATTGCTAAAGGTCGTGATGGCGGAAGTCCACACACGCAGAAAGCCTTTCATGAAAGACGGAGAAAGAGAAGATGACTTTATGCGTAAATAAAAGTTAAGGCTCTAGTCTAGCCGAACTTTTTTTGTGGTCAAATGGTCATGAGAATCAAAATATACATGAAAAACCCCAGAACGCAAGGTTTTCCAAATTTTCTGGAATGAAACTTTGAATAGTCACTTAAAAATTTCAAGATTTGAACATTGACTTCAGTGTGAGTATGTTTCTCTTTACACAGGACATTCAGGTTTCTTTACCAGGAATCGCAGACCTTACGATGGCTCTCGTGTCTGTGATTATAGCTGCTCTGATCTATCGATTTGGGCCTCAGGCCAATCGCATGATGCTTCGATTGTGGGTGCTCGCATTCGTGTTTCTTTTTGCGGGTGGAATGCTTGGGTCGGTGATCGAAATGATGGGCAATAGCATGGCCCCAAGTGAAGTAATGACCGCTCGACTTTGGTTATCAGCTCTGTATATGGTCGCTGGCCTAGCGCAGTTGCTCGGAGTGCTCGAAGCACTGTATCCTAAACAATGGGGAAAAGACCTCTTTTTTGGGATCTCTGGAGCCACATATTTGATCATATTGGTGCTCTCGTTTCTGTATAAGGATCCCGATTTTAAGATGATCTTTTTGTTGTATTCCTCCGCTATTTCTCTTGCAGCGGTCATTTTGTCGGGAATTAACAGCTGGGGCAAGGCCAGATGGCTTCTTTTGGGATCAGCGTTCCAATTGATAGGAGTTGTGGCATATTTCTACTCCACGCGAATTTTCGGTATTTCGCACTCCGTGATTTTCAATGTACTGATGTTGATGGGATTGCTGTCTTACTTTAGAGCTTTGTACTTGCTGGGTCAACGAGAGGGCCTCCAAGTCAAAAATTCTCCACTTCAGTTGCTCAAAATTTAGCTTCTTGAATCAAGCAAAGTCCAAGTTAATCTTCAAGGAGCACGCCTTGGTCCATCATCAAGACACCAGACTGCCAGAGCATCTTGATTTGACGCAGGGCATGAATGTCCTTCGTCGGGTCGCCAGCAACTAGGATCAAGTTGGCCTCATAGCCCGGATGGATGTGACCGAGTCGTGTCTCTGCCTTTAGCACCAATGCCGCACCAGAGGTGGCACCGCGAATCACTTCTGCTGGCCCAATTCCCGCTTCCACCAGCAAGACCATTTCCCGAAATAAGCTCCTCCCCATCCATTCTCCTTCTCCCGGTTCGGAGCCTGGCAATATCCATAGGCCAGCTTCATGGGCCTGAAGCACGCCTTCCTGAAGGGATTTCATTAATACAGAATCTTCCTGCGCACGACTGAGCACGGGTATCCATGCGACTTCCCGATCCCGCAAGCTTGCTAAGGTCTCTGGCTCAAAAGGCCCTAACGCGCCATATTCGATTGCAGTAGCTCCCTCACGCGCCGCATCTATCATTTCTTGCTCGGTGCCAGTGAGCACAAAAGTCGGCAAATGTCGCTCGTGCGCCTCAGTCAGGCCTGCTGCAAGGGCTTCCAGTTCCAGCTTGGGTAGCTTCCCGCCAAATCCTGTGTAAACCATTTTGATTCCGTTGACCCCAGCGCGGGAAAGCTCTTTGATCTCAGATTTCATCTCATTGGCTCCCGTCACTTGCCTAGCAGCTTCTTGGATCAAATAAGGGTGCTCGGCAAACTCTGTGGCGACTGGATGTCCCCCTGGTGCCGTGATCATAGGTCCTACCAAAAAAACCTCTGGTCCAGCAAATTTGCCGCTGGCGATCTGGTGGCGCAAGGCAAGAATGTTTTCGAGGGCATCGCCGCAAGAGCGAATCTGCGTCACGCCGGAGAGGTGCAAGTTTTTTCGCACCTCGGGCCGTTGCTTGGTAAACCGTAGCAATCGCTCGGGATTCGACAACCCTTCATATTCCTTCGTAGGCCGATAAAACTGCACTTGCATGTCTGTTAGACCCGGCAGCAAGGTCATTCCAGCCGCTTGGATCGTTCTGGCATCTGCTGGTATTTCGCAATCGGCGCCCATACAGGCAATTTTACCGTCGCGGATCAGAATGCTGGGATTGCCAGCTAGCAAAGAATCGCCGTCAAATACTTGAGCACCTACAATCCAAAATACCCCATTATTGCTAGAAGAAAGGGGATATTGCCCTCGGGTATAGACCAGATACATTGCCGCAATACTAAAACTGGTCGCGAGAATCAGTCCTATCAGAATCGGTCGTAAGCAGCCTTTGCGAGAAATCGTTGCCATGAAATGGAGGGGTGAAACGAAAAGGAATTCTAGCGGAGTAAAATCGAGTGGAGTGATTGCGGAAAAACAATACCTGCGAGAATATGAACTGGAAAAAGGGCAAGGCAAAGTAGCATCGAGCGCTATCAGTCAATGGCATGACAACCATTGTAAAAATTTCAGAGCAATCGCATACCCAGCAGACCTACCTTCAAGGGCGATGTAGCCAGCACCAGGACCGTGATTTCGGGTGTCCCTTCCCCGTACACGATCCGGTCCACAAGGTCGCGCATATACCCAGAGAAATACAGAGGAAACTGGACTGTGCTGCCGTGGGGCTGTAGGTTGATGTAGTAGTTGGGGTGAAACTGATGGCTCTCTGGGACACCTTCCTGATATGGGCGAGCAAAGCCAGTGGCTTCTATGCGCAGAATATCTCCTTTTTCCAGCGAATCTTCCAATCCCGCTGACCATGTCAAATGGCTCAATTTCCACTCGATGGTGTCGGCATAAGTTTGGATCGAGCGAAAGCCCCCACGCAACGCTGCCGAATAATCGCCTGCGGCGAGCCGTTCTCGCATGGATTCGATCACCATGCCAGCAATGGTATCAGATATGATCCACTCCAAACCATGATTGGCCTCCACTTTTACTTCCCGCGTCACCGCAGATAGGTAGATGATTGCGCCATTGTTCATCCCGCCCACTCCGGGACTGATGCGGCGGGTCATGCTCAAGGCAAAGGATTCGAGGCCACCTTCTCCCGGGTCACCCACGGTGCAAGCCACCAGGTCCAGGTTCGTAATGGATTCTATCGAATCAAGAAATGCTACCAGATCAGCTTCAGCAACTTCGTCGAAGAGCTCACCCATGTCGATCACCTGCCCGGTGAGCAGGCCTTCCACTGCGGGAAGATCCGGGGTGGACTTGCTGGGACTTTTGCATTGAGCCAAAAGCAACAGCGCCGTTAGCGGCAAAGCGAAAAAATAACGTACACGCATGAAAGCAACCTTGGGACCAACGACATATCACACTGCACAAATCTAAAAAAGAAAAGCCCCAGACTGAAAGTCTAGGGCACTGAGAATAGGGAAAAGCACAAAAAAAGGTTGTGTCATGGATGTGTGGACAGAATAATCCTCGCAGAAACGCCAATCTGCTGATTGGTACAAAAGCAAGATCCGGCATTGATGAAGAGCTATCTAGGGATCATCCTTATTGTGTATCTGTGAGCAAATAACAGAAAAATTTGAAAGAGCCGCAAGTTAGGATCCTATCTTAGAGGGGAAAAAGTTTTCAACAAAATCGAAAGTCAACACAAGAACGTAGCAAAAAAGGGGCAGAGAATACACGTGAGCTAATTCAGTCATGACCACCATCACCACAATTTTCACTCACAAAAATTGTAATTCAATAGGTGAAATTGGGCGGCAGGGGCTATCCACGTTCAGCGTCGTTCGGCACTGATGCAAGTCGGTACAGCACCGCTAAAATTGCCAGCGATAGCTAAACACCGGGAGAATACTCGCTCCAGACAATCGCACATTTTGGTCGAGCAGGGCGTCGTATTCGCGATATTCCGGGACAGCACTTTGGAGAATATTTTTGATTTGGATGGCCCAGGTTCCTGTGTAGCGCGCCTTGTGATTCGTGAGGGTCCACGTGAGGTCCAGGATGAGGAGCGGGTCCTCTGTCATCGAAAACGGTACGCGCTCATTCAGCACAGTTTCCCTGGCTACACGGCTGGCATCCAGGTCGATGGGCGTATATACTTCGCCACCGAGCGCTGTGACGGTGAAATTGATTCCTGTGAGCTTATTAAACCCCTTCTTTTTGCCGACCACCCATTCCTTTCCGACCAGAAAGTTGTATTTATATCCATTGTCGTAGCGTGTTCGGTGGAGCGTCCCAGCGATGTCTCGATAGCGGGAATCGTACCAACTGGCGTTGATCAGGTAATAAAATCCCTTGGTCGTATAGCGCTCGAAGCCAACATCCAAGCCATAGTTTCGGGCGGTACCGCCATTGACCAGCGGGCGAAGCTCCACCAATTCGTCGAGATTTAGGATCGAAAAGGTGCCGATTGGCGACACAGGCACGTCGAAGAGATGTTGGTAGTACAGCTCCATTCGGAACTTGTGATTGTACCAAAGGTTGGCGACATAGCTCAGCACCCAGTGATGCGCTTTGAGGAATCGAAGGCTGCGATTGGGGCGAAAAGCTGGATCCGCTGACTCGATGTCACGCGTCATGTACACCGCGTAGTGCTCCTTTTGACTGTGAAGTCCGTAGCCCACCGAGAGCACGTGTTGGGGATCAGCGACAAAGGTGAGACCCGCTCGTGGCTCCAGGGTCGCTTGTTCATTCAGTTGATAATACATGCTGTGGACGCCTGCATGGGCAAACAAGCGGGATCCAAGGGCGATTCGAGCCTGGCTGTAAGCTTGGACTGTGTAAGTACGACCAGCTTCCTCAGCTCGTGTGTTGAGCACGGAGTCAACATAGTCGTATTTCCGAGAAACAAAATTGTGCTGGGTGGTGGTGAGGATCACCCCCGTTTTCCAAATTACCCGGCTGCCGATGTGCGTGCGCAGGGAGCTCGTGAGGGTGATGGGCGTTGAGGTGTATTCGTTGAAGTCGCGCTGGCGAAAGGCAAGATCGTCTTCGAGGTATTCCTTATTATCCTGTAAAAAGGACGCAGAGCCTACCAAAGCCGTCTTGAGTAGATGATTTTTGCCGATGGCAAGTGTGTGCGTAATCCCTCCCACAGCCATATTGGATCGCAGGATGTTATTAAACCTATCCAAATCGCCCTCCCACTTGCTACTGTCCAATTCTACCACTCGCGGCCGCTGGCTCAGCCCACCCATCCCAAAAAGGGTGAAAGTGCCTGCGCGTTCGGTCGGAAGCACGACATTGAAAGCCAGGTCAGAGTAGGTAGGGACCGTGAGGTAAGAGATCACTCGGTTCACGAGATTCAAGGAAGAAAAGCGGTAATTGACCAAGTAAGAGGCTTTTCCTCCCTCTTTGAAGGGTCCTTCTCCCGAAAAATCTACTCCCAGCACCCCTGCTTGAAAAGTCCACTCCCGGCGTTGATTGTTGCCGCTGCGAAATCGCATGTCGAACACTCCCGCGCTGGCGTTGCCATATTCTGCTGGCCAAGCCCCAATGAAAAAGTCGGAGTTTGCGAGCATTTGGATCGAAAACAGCGTGAAAGAGCCGCCGCTGGAACCGATTCTGGCGAAGTGGTTGGGATTAGGGATATCAATTCCTTCGAGGCGATAGAGCAGGCCTCTTGGAGAATTGCCCCGAATCGAAATCATGTTGTCCGAAATAAAGGGATTGGCAGCAATCCCAGGTAGATTGGCCGCCAAACGAGTCGGATCGTCCAGTCCTCCGGCAAATTTGCGGGTTTCTTCTACATCAAATGACAGCGCACTCACAGGGGCCATCATGTTGTTGGCTTTTCCTTTTTCCTTGGGTGGGAGAATCTCGACTTCGGTCATTTGGTAAAATCGAGGCTCCAGATATACTTCAAGCAGCAGCTCTTTGGCAGAGTTGACTAGGACTCCCGGGCGGGTAAATGGCTCATAATCAGGATGCTGAAAGGTTATGTCATGACGCCCGACCAGCAAGCTATCTATTCGAAAAGCACCTTTCTCGTTAGTATAAATGGCTTGTCCAAGAGAATCAATATCCACAAACACATTTACCCCTGCCACGCCTTCCAGGGTAGAAGCATCCAGAAGAGTTCCTCGAATGCTCCCTGTGCGAGTTTGTGCGCCAACAGAGGGTGTCAGCAGAACCATATAGACAAAAGCCATGAAAAGAAATCGGATGGGCATTTGGGCTAACATTCGTTTGGAAATGGGTGGCAAATATCAACTTCCTTCCTCGCATTCTGTACTGATAATCATCATAAGTCATGATGACCATGCTTCTTTTTACAGCACAAAAGAACCCTCGTCAAAGGATCATTGTTCCAACATTTATTTAAATTCGCTTGAAGGCTCAGCGAAGGGGAATATTTGCTATCAATTCATGACGAAAGTCTCGTTTCGCAGAAGTTCTTCGGTCTCTATTTTTTAGCTTTTTTCTTATTCTCCAGATCAGTATGCGTCGATTGGTATTATCATTTGTCTTCATCTCTGGCTGCGCCCTGGCCCAAGAAGCCGCTTCTCCGTTTGGGCGGGAATTTTTGCCGATATGGGAACGCGCTTGCGCCTACACCTTGGAGACTGCCGAGGCCATGCCCGAATCGCTTTACGGGTACCGTCCAGATTCATCAATGATGACCTTTGCCGAACATCTTCTCCATATCGCCGAAAATCTGTACTCGCTCACGGGAAGATTTGTCAATGAAACAGGCTTTCCAGAAGATCGCTATCAGCGCAAGAAAGCTGCCGATCTCAGCAAAGCAGACATTGAGGTCATCCTCCAAGCGGCGTTTGATGAAGTGAAAATTGCGCTGAACACCTTGACTGAAGCACAGATGGACGAACGCGCCACAGACTTTTGGAGTCCAGACACCAATCGCCGCACGATTTTTTTGCTGATGCGCGATCACATGACCCACCATCGTGGCGCCTTGGTAGTGTACCTCCGGCTCTGCGGCGTCACACCGCCTAAATTTAGGGGCTGGTGAGCAAAAGGAGGGTAAAGGAAGTATGCTCAATGGATCCGCGCACTTGCTAGTGCTTTCGGAACCAATTTCTTTACCATTTAAACTTGCCCTTTTTCCGCGGTACTGCGTCAGAAAGGTCTCACATAGCTCGCTATGCTCGGCCTTTCTTCCTTTTCCCACGAAAAAATGGCTGCGTTTAATCTGGTCAATTACTTAGTTCCGCAAGCACTAGGGTACTCTCTTTCCGATGACTTTACTCTCGCGTA
>DAITMB010000006.1:0-75774 GCA_036835375.1 Bacteroidota bacterium | reverse complement strand
ACTACCCCAAGATGTGAGAAGCCGGAATCCTGAACAAGGACAAGCGAGTGGAGATACTTGCCGGAAACATTGTGACTGTAAGCCCTATTGGAAGCAAGCACATTTTGTGTGTCAATCGCCTCACGCGGCTGTGTTCGAGGTTGGCCGGAGAGATCGCCATCGTAAGCGTTCAGAATCCCCTCTCGCTTTCTCCAGATGGTATGTTTGAGAAAGGAGGATAGGTAATTCATGGCCATTCAAGGGAAACTGCCAGGCGAAGTTGATGCGATATATCCTGGGTTTGACATATATCTCAACCGGAAAATAAAAATATGGATTTCGCTAAAATAATTTTGAGAGATCATTTTTTTTTTTTGATTTGTAATGTCTTGCAACTAGTGACTAGTCGCGATGAGTCTGTTTTAGGAGAAAACCTTTTTTAACTTTAACTTCACAAAATTATGAAACAAATTCTTGTGCTTAAGATGTTGAAACATGCCCCACTGTCATTTTTGGTATTTGCGACAATTACTCTGTTCTCTTGTTCTCACGGAGAGTTAAAGAAACATGATGCAAATACGCTGGCACTTTCTAATTCAGGGGCAATACTAAGTGCTTTTAATGAAGGTTTGTCTCCGAACGAACATGGGGAATACTTGGCAGGAGAGGTGGATTTTTATCAGTATGAGGATTCATTATTAATCATTCACATAAATGCATCATCTGGGGATGACAATATTGTCTATATGCTCCAAACCGAGAGAGAATATGCGTTTGAATCAGGATCTTGGGAGTATGGAGAGGTGTTGTTTCTGGAAAATCAGCTTTTTGTTACTAATACGGTAAGTAGAGATGATTATTGGTTCAAAATCACAAGTGTCGCTGCTCCCGATTTGTTGAATATGCTAGAAATTGATAGTATTTACGAGGGTTTTGGTCTGATTCGGGTTATGTACCCGAAGGATGCATCAGGTATTAGTTGGTCTGATCCTACTACTTTCAAAGTCAGCTGCAAATGTAGTGCAGGTGGTAGCTCAGATAGCGATTGTGATGCGGGAGGGGAATGGTCTTCTAGTTGTGGTGTTTCAAATAATGGGCAAAGTTGTAATGCTAGTTGCGATTCTCGTGATAATGCGTTGTATTCCTGTTGTGAACTTGACGCCATGGACTAGTGTATGCCACATGAAGGTTTTACCCAATTAGACGAGGCAAATGCTTTGTCTTGGTAGAAGCTCCTGAATGTCCTTGGCGGCGGCCAAGGGCTACTGTTGAAATTTGAGTGAGAAGTGAGAAAGGATCATGCACAGCCGATTTTTTCGCTTTCTTGAAGAAGATTTCAACGATACTGGAGCCTTTTGATGAGGAAAAATGGGGATATGACAGATCAGCTTGAACGATCCTTGCAGTCTTACTTTGGTGTGGCAGCGGGGAGCGAGGTTTCGACCGTGCTGAGTTTTTTTCGACAAGTGTCGCTACCCAAGTACGCCTATTTCTCAAAAGAAGGTTCTCTCTCCGATCGCATGGGATTTGTTCAATCCGGGCTGATTCGGGAATTTCTTCACACAGAAGACAAGGAAGTGACCAAATGGATCGCCTCCTCAGGGTATTTCGTGGTCGATTTGGCGGCTTTTTTATTTGACCAGCCCACCCGATGGAACCTTCAAGCTATTACGGATTGTGAGCTGTATGTGATTTCGAGGGAGGATTATCAACGGCTCTCGTCAGTAGTGCCCGCCTGGACCGAAATAGAGAAGCGCTTTTTGGCCAAATGCTTCACGGTGTTGGAGGAGCGTGTGGTGTCTCATTTATCTCAGAGCGCAGAGGAGCGCTACGATGCGTTTTTTGCATTCGCACCGGCACTTTTCCATCAAGTGCCTCTTCAATATCTGGCTTCCTTGCTGGGCATGACGCCGGAAACATTCAGCCGAATCAGGAAAAAAAAGGCAGCTCTGTCTTCTTGATCTATGTCAAGAGGAATGCGATGGGGCGAGAGCACCTTTGTCATGTCATCGCGGAGACAACAGGATCCACTGAATCATCGATGACATTGTTTCTCTTTTTTTCACTGACCTGATCACTACGGCTATGTTTTCTGACAACTCCCTTCCTCGCCTCAAGTTGCAAATCAATCTCCAAGCGCCTGTCATGCAGGCCAAAGACATCATGATCCAAGCTTCTCCCGCTGAAGTGTGGGCAGTCTTATCGGACATTTCCAACTGGATCCATTGGAACAAAAAAATCACCCAGGCCCAGATCGACGGAGCGCCCACAGCGGGTACCTCTTTCCGCTGGACGGTCAACGGCGCCAAGATTCACTCCTTAGTCCATACTTCCATACAGGGCCAAGCGTTTGGATGGAGCGGCACGACTTTTGGCGGATCCGCGATTCATAATTGGTACTTCGAAGCCCGACCGGAAGGAACGCTGGTACGCGTAGAAGAGAGCATGGAGGGCTGGCTCGTGAAGCTTTTTCAGAAGAAAATGAATCAGGATTTAGCGCGCGACATGGTTTATTGGTTGGAGAGATTGAGAGAGGAGAGTTTGAGAGGGGAGATATTGAGAGGCGAGAGGCGAGATGGGAGAAGTCAGAGGGGAGAAGAGAGATTTTGAGAATTGAGATGTTGAGAGGCGAGATGAGAGAGGGGAGAAGAGATTTTGAGAATTGAGATGTTGAGAGGCGAGATGGGAGGGGGAAATATCTTTTCATTAACTCGCGGGGGGGTGCTATTTTGCGGCTCAATGTCAAAGATCACAATGGAACCTTCTATGCGTAGTACTTCTGGTTTGTTTCGTTTATCGCCTTTGTCTGTTGGGTTGCTGCTTTTGTGTACAGCTTTCATTTTCAGTAGCTGTTCCAAAAGCCCTGAGGATCTTCCCAAATTCAAGCGGAAATTCCAGGCGCAGATTGCCAGCTTTGAAAACCAGAAAGAGAAGACCGACCAGCGCGTGGCCGAAGGGGTGGAAACGCTCACGGGAATGGAGCAGGCCCTCGAAAATGCCAAGAATGTGGACCTGGAATTCAAGCGGGTGTATGGCCAATGGGAAAAGGTCAATAAAGAGGTCGAAGACCTGAACAAGCAGTATGAGGGCTTAAAGGCAGATGCAAACAACCTTTTTTCAGCCATGGAGCGGCAAACGGGCAGCTTGCGCGACGACAAGTCGCGTAAAGAGTTGAGCAACGCCATTGGAACTGCGCGCAGCGATTACGAAAAGACCCTCGCCAAAACTTCCGAGGCCATTGAGCGCCTGCGGACCCTCCACGCCGATGCGTACGACGTCGTCAAAAGCCTGGAAGTGGCAGTAGCCCTCGGACAAATCGCAGAGATCAACGCGGGATTGACGTCCATCGAAGGAAGAGTGGCTGGGATCATGGCAGATCTCAACACGACCATCACCGAGAGTAAAGCTTTGTATGAATCCCGGATGAAGGGATTGTAGAAAATGGTAGGCAGGCTGGTTAAAATGCTTTAATTCGTTCTGTGGGTGACCAACTTTCCGCATCTATGCGTGCGGAAACGCATGTTAATAGGCTTCCTGACGATCCATAAAAGTATCCACATAAATTATTTTTCGGAACATCAAAAATCAGAATATCTGGAATCTTTCCTATTTTTTCATAGCTTTCGCATTCGGTGTTAGTCCATTGGACTTTACCCTCTTTTTACACTTAATAAGTTGCGACATGATGAAAAAAGCATTACCCTTCGTTTTAATGATGTTGGTTAGCCTCAGTAGCTTTGCCACCTCAAACATGACAAACTGGGTCGATTTGTTCGACAAAAATCCTGAAGGCAAGGAAATGGCCACAGAAGTCCCGAATCTGACCGCGCAATCTTTCCTTGAAATGACGCCCAAGAAGTATGAAGAGCTCACAGGCCGCAAGATGGGCGTGACCAAGGCCCTACAACTCAAGGCTGCTCAGAAGTACATGAAAAAGCAGATGAAGAAGCCCAACGGGAATATCGAAAAGGGTTTGTACATTGTATTGGCCATTTTTTGGTTGGGTTTTGTGGGGATTGGGATCAATGATGATTGGTCTGGAAGTGAATGGATCATCGCCTTGGTCCTTTACTTACTTTGCTGGCTACCAGGCGTTATTTACTCGCTCATCAAAATGAAGAATTACTATTGATGTTCGATGGGACCATTTGGGTCAGCATCCTTTGATAGGAAATGTTGAATAGCGAATGGATACGGGCGAAATCTCATGGTAGCACCGGAGATTTCGCCCATTTTATAGTTAAGCGCACGGGAGAAAAAGTATATCTGCTCAGTTAGCTGCGTTCGAAGGGTTCTTGGCCAGATTGGACCCCTGAGATTCTGCGCGGAGAGTCCTGATTTTTTTACATTTTTGCCTCACAGCCTATTTGTAGGTTGTTTGTCTTGTCAACATTGCACCCCTCAACCTCCCTCGTGATGATCAATGCCTTTCTTCAAAAGCCAGCGGTACAGTGGACGTGGTTGACCCTTCTGTTGGTCTTTCCTTTCGTCTTATGGCTGCTTCCTTCGGTTTTTTTTGATGAAAGCGAAGTCATTGTTTGCCCTTCCAGGCTTTTTTTTGGCATTGAATGCTTCGGTTGTGGCATGACGCGAGGGGTCATGCACATGCACCATTTCGAATGGGCAGAAGCCCTGTACTATAACTTGGGAAGCCCGTTTGTGTATCCCGCACTGATTGCCCTATGGGGCTACTGGGTGTATGGAGCAGCTAAGCAGCTGGGGCTTGTGGATCGGCTCCGCCAGAAAATTACTTCCAAGTAAGCGCTTGCCGTTGAGATGGGCTCATCAAGAGTTGGCACTCTAAAAAAAATTCCCATTTCCTGTAAGTTCACCCAAAGGGTGCCGACATACTGTGTGTTGAATTCAATGAACGAATGCACCATGTGAACGTGACCACGAAACCCTCATTTCCTTGATTGGGGTGCTGTATCACAGGATGCATGAGCTTCGATGGTTGCGATAATTTTAAACACTTTAACATACAATCAGCATGAGAATACCACAAAAAAACTTCTTTCAGTCTTTGGCAAAGTCGCTCTTGGGCATTTGGGTGGCACTCAGTACCCTTGTGGCTTGTCAGTCAAGTTATGTTGACATCCCCCCTGGAAATTCCCGGGTTTTTGGTCCGGGTAAGAAAGCAAAAGCCTTATTCTGGACCAGTGGAGCTGACATCATGGATCATAGAGGGCGCGTGGTCGCGACCATAGATGGCAATACGCTGCTCGACCTCAAAGGCAAAGAATTGGCTCGCCTGGAGGGACAGGACATCTTGCGACCCAATGGAAAGACACTCGTAGAAGTATCAAACGGAGATATTCTGGGCAGAAATGGCAAGCCAATTGGTCGCGTAGAAGCCAGCGACCCCGTGGAAGAAGCGCTCCTTGCTGCCAAATACATGATCTACTGCGAAGAGCAAGACCAGACGCTGCTGCTCATCTTGCTCACGGCGACTTGACCTATCTGCTCCCGGAAGATTGTAGCTTTCACTCTGTCATTTCTCCTATCTCCACACGCAAGACCGCCACAGATTTGATCATTTCATGATCTGATCTGTGGCGGTTGTATGATGGAAATGCAGATTCAGGCTGTTATTTCTCCCACCAACCCTGGCTGTTGATGTTGTCGCCGCCGATTCTCTCCGCTGCCTCCCGGTAGTTGGCACTGTTGGTTGCCTGCTCGGATTCTGGATAGAGGTAGCGCACAGGATAGCGTCCGTCATTAAGATTGTCTGGTCCGGGTTTCAGGGCTGGAATGCCTGTTCGGCGAATGTTAAACCACGCTTCGTGTCCGTTTCCGATGAGGCTCATCCACTTTTGGGTGAGGATCTTGGTGAGATCGTCATTTCCGTCGAGGGCGATGGCTGGCCGCATCAGATAATCCGCTGGCAAGTCCACCTCAAAGTAGTCAAAGCTGGCAGCAATCCCTGCTTCATAATAGGTGCGGACATCGCCAGTGATGTAGCCGCGCGCCGCCGCTTCCGCCAGTGCAAATTGCAGCTCGGCATATTGCATAAATTGTGCATCCACGCCATCGGCGACATCTCGATAATTCGGTCCAAACAAAGAAATATCACTCAACTCAATCCCCTTGGCAGCGATGGTCTCCCGGTCCTGGCCATTGAGCAGCCCTTTGAACTGAGGATTTCCTTCGATCACACTTTTTTGGGTGGGCTTGTAGAATACGGCGATGCGTGGATCATCCCATAGTTTGAGCACAGAGTCCACGGTCAGGGTCATTCTATGCTCTTGATACAGGCCCAGCGCAGCCTGAGACATGGGCCATTGATTGGGTGCCGCATTGAGGTACGGCACCACGGCATTGTCGGCATTGGAGCGCATCAGGCGATCGGAGTCAGCGAGGGTTTGCAGAGCAGAGAAGTCGCTGAGGCGCTTGCTACAACGCAGTAGGTAGCGTACCCGCAGAGAGTTGGCAAATCTGGCCCATTTGTCGAGGTTATTCCCAAACATCATGTCGCCCTGAATGGTAGAAGTGGTCCCATCCAATGTTGCCGCAGCCCGCTCCAGCACCGCGAGAATGCCGGTATTGGGATCTGTGTAGATGCTCTCCTGGCTGTCGTAGCGCGGGGTGAAATTGCCAGCCTTGGCCTGTAGCGCTTCCGAGTAAGGCACGTCGCCCCACATGTCGGTGAGCTGAGAAAACAAAAAGCTCCGCATGATGTCCCCCACGGCTTCATAGGCCTCGTTGGAAGCGGCATCTTCTTTCATGGATTCGATATCCGACAAAAGCCGAAAAATGATGTTCCAATAATCACTATTCGAGCCCATTTCGTAGCGGTCGATCCGCTCAAATTCTACACTTGCCGCAAATTGCGCTAAGTAGTTAGCGTAGCGAAACCCTTGCAGATAAGCATTTTGATCGGAAGAAACAGAGATCACATTTGACAGCAAAAACTGCGGCCCGATCGTCTCTGGTGAGTTGGGATTCCGGTTGATGTCTTCGAATCCGTTGGTGCAAGAGCTCGCTGTGAGCATCATGCATACAAGAAAAAACAAGATCTTATTCATCGTGTGAGCGAATTAAAATTGAGTTTTGAGGCTGATTCCAAAGCTACGGGTAGAAGGGTAGGACATGTCTTCGACGCCGTAGGTGATGTTTCTTCCCTGAAAGGCATTGAGCTCAGGATCGATGTGAGGATTTTCGGTGAACAACAGCAGGTTGCTCCCCACCAGCCCCAGGCTGATGCGCTCAAATCCGATTCTTTGGGTGATCTCCGTGGGGAGTTGATAGTAGAAACTCACTTGACGCAGCTTCACATAGGAGGCGTCATACGTCGCGCTCGCCTCATTGCCCCGATCAAAAAAGTTGTTGTAAAACTGGCTGGCTGGCACCACCGTGGTGTTTGGCACATAAACAGGCTCACTGGCTGTGCCCACATTCATCACCCCTTCTCCGACCACGCCATTTTCTCGGCCCACGAGGGTCTCTTCGAGCACACCAGAGGTGCTTCCCAAGGCTTTGGTTCTCGAGACCAAGGTTCCACCTTGACGCCAATCCACCAGCACTGTCATGGAGAGGCCTTTGTATCGAAATTCATTGTTGAATCCCAGGGCAAAGTCTGGATTGTAGTTGCCCAGCAAGCGGAGGGTGCCATCCTGCACCGGCAAGCCGTTGGCGGCATAGAGGGTCTGCCCGTCGATCTGCACAAAGCCTGATCCATACATGTCCCCTACACGGCCATTCTCTTTGGCGATGTAAAACACGGCATTAGAGCCGCCACTGCCCCCAAATACGCTGGCCTGGCCCGTCACATACTGATCCACATTCTCGGGCAGCTTCGTCACGATGCTGCGATACGCAGAATAATTGATCGCACTGAGCCACTGAAAATTCTTTCCGTTGATGATGCGCAAGCTCAGCAATGCTTCCAATCCACGTGTGCGGACTTCCCCTCCATTTTCGATGATGCTGGAGAATCCACTTCCCACCGAAATGGGGCGACCAATGATCTGGTTGATGCTCGTGTTTTCGTAGCCAGCTATATCTAACTGCACCCGATTCTTAAAAAACCATAGCTCCGCTCCAACTTCGAGGGAATTGAGCCGCTCCGGCTTGAGGTTGGCATTTTTCAGCACCGTCTCATTCGTCACCCGAAAAAACGATCCGTAGTTTTGGTTAAATTGGAAAGTATTGTTGAGTTGATACGGATCGGTGTCATTGCCTACGCTCGCAGCATTGAAGCGCACTTTGGCAAAAGAGATAGCTTTCGGCAACTCAAACATGTTGGAGATCACGTAGCTAATCCCGGCGGAGTAGTAAGCAAATGAATTGTTTTCGATGGGCAAGGTACTGCTCCAGTCGTTTCTCAGCGTGAGATCAAGGTAGAGGGAAGAGCGGTAACTCAGGTTCCCGATTCCATACACACTGTTGATTCTTTTGGTAAAAATTTCGCTTCCCCCTCTGAGCGGTGCGCGTGAGTTGGCGAGGGTATAGACCCCGGGGACTGCGAGCTGGGGTGCCTCTGTGAATTCGTAGTTGATGGTTTGGTCAAATCGGTTGCCACCGACCGAGATACCATAGCGCCAGTCTTGGCCGACTTCATCCTCGAATGACAACAGCGCATCGGTGTTCATTTCATTGAATCGGACAATGTCTTCCCTGTACCCACCAAATGGGCGTCGATTGGTACTAAATGCCCTGCGGAAAGCCCGCGCATCGCTGTAATTGTCCACGCCGCTACGCACCCTCAGACTGAGTTTATCGGTGAATTCATAGCTGAGTGCCAGGTTGCCCAGCACCCTGTTTTTGCTGAAGCTATTGGTGTTTTCAAACAGCGTGAGGTAGGGATTGGTGAGCCAGAGGTAATTGAAATCGAAATGCTGAATTCCCTCTTGTCCGGCTTGCCAGTAGTCGCGCAACGCCCCAATGTCTGTCTGGCGGCCTGTCCAGTTAAATCCATACTGTACATTCTCGTAGCCATAGCCGAGATTAGGTCGATTATCACTCCGGGAGTTCACGTAATTGATGAATGCATCGACCCGAAATTTGCGGGTGAGCTGCTGGTCCACACTCAGCGCAAGGCCATCGCGCTGAAGGTCGGTGTTGGGGAGCACGCCTGTGTTTCTCAGGTTGTTATATGCCAGCCGAATGCCTCCGTTGTCATTCGCGGAGCTGATCGCGAAGTTGTGCTGGGAAGTCGCGCCCATCTCGTAGAAGTCCCTGACGTTGTTCGGGCGTGAGATCCAGGGAGTCGGGGTCACCTCAGTGAGGGTTCCATCGGGTCGCGTGCGGGCAATCACGTCTCCACCGCGCACGGTATTGCCATTCACGTCGAGAGAGGGGCTGTCAAATTGAGGAATGAGGAGGCCCTGATCCAGCGGAGGACCGTAGCTGCTGATGCCGCCGTCACTGATGCCGCCACCGATGCCGTTGGCAAATCCGTAGTTCCCATTCGAGCCGCCACCGTACACATTTTGGTAATCTGGTAAGGTGAGCAGTGATTCGAGGGTGAGCGAACTGCTCGTGGTGATGCCCCAGCCCTCGCTCTTTTGGCCGCGCTTGGTCGTGATGACTACCACACCATTGGCGGCACGTGCGCCATATAAGGCAGCCGATCCGGGACCTTTCAGGATGGTGACAGAGGCGATGTCATCAGGGCTTAGCTCAGAGGCTCCATTTCCAAAGTCCACTTCCTGAATGTTCGCTCCGTCATTAAACAAATCGCTGGTGATCAGTTCATTGCTGATCGGTACACCATCTACGACGAAGAGTGGCTGGTTGCTGCCACCCAGAGAGTTTTCACCGCGAATGATGATACGCGAAGAAGATCCCACTCCCGAAGATCCATTGGTGATCTGCACCCCGGCCACCTGGCCTGCAAGGCTATTGACCACATTGGTCAGGGGCACATCCGTGAGCTGACGCGCACTCACCTTGGTGACCGATGAGCTGAGCGACTGCTTGTCTCGCCCAATTCCCAGCGCCGTGATGATCACCTCGTCGATCATTTCTGAGGATTCGGTCAGCACTATTTCAGCAGGAATACGCCCATTGAGCGCGGTCAATTCCACGGTTTCGAATCCCAAAAAGGAAATCCGAAGGCTGATATCAGCGGTCGAGGAACTGATGGAGAATCGTCCATCTTCGCCTGTGATTACGGCGTTTCTCGTGCCAGATTCTGTCACGGTGGCACCTTGCAAAGGTTCATTGTTCGCGTCCACCACGCGGGATTGATAGGTTTGGATCTGCCCAAAGGCGGTAGCCATGCTCAAAGAGATGGCGACAAAAAGTATATATTTCATCTTACTCAAAAAGATTAGCAAAGGAAAAAATGAAAACCTGGCCACACCAGGGTGTGGACCAAATGACACAATCATGAAATTAAATATAGAAGTGCCTTCCCGCACTCAATGTGGAGAATGATGTAGAGAAGCAAAGTTCTCGCACAGAGGTTCCTCACTGCATCGTTGAAGTTGATTATCAAGCCCTTAGCCCCTCAGCATCCCTATCCCCGAAATGGGCAGAGCAATGCAAGAGGAGACTCATAGCAGGTGGCGAATGATCGCACAGATCGGGCGCGATTTCACTTCAGGAAGGCAAAGGAAGAGGGGAGTGGGGGAGCTCGCAATGGGTTGGTGACGCCCATGCTTGCAGCGCTTGTCGCCACTTGGGAGTGTAGGGCGTATGCGACGCCTGGCTCCGTCAAGAGACAAAGCAAAAACCGGGTGAAGCTGGAAGTAGAAAACAAGCTCAGATACAGCAACAGCGACAAGTAGTCGTCGATGTCTGCAAGGAGCTCCAGGCAATGGAGTCGAAGTGATCGGTGTGATTGTCCGTAGCGCTTCAGGCTATCAAAAAGCTGAGCGCTATTCCAGGGCAAGGACCGAAATTCATCAAAGGCAAATGCCTCCTTGCTAAGGCCGACAAGGTAAACCCCTCCATCAACCACCGGACCAAGGACAAGGGTATCGGACGCCAGGATATCCTGGGCTTTTCGAAGAATGTCCGCCGTGAGTTCCGGGCAGTCATTCCCAATGGAGATCACTTGGTCGTAGCCCTGGTCAAACAGCTTTTGGAACGCATTGGCATATCGCTCGCCAAAGCTATCGCCTTGCTGCTGATGCTCATCAATCCACACCAGATCAATGCCGGAGTCTTTCGCTACTGAAGCCGTGTGCTTGATCAAGCGATGAAAAAGCCTGTTGCTGTTCTCCCGTTGCTCGGGCCCAAATATTGCCTTCCGGGCCACTTCCTGCTGGGCAGAAAGGGAAAAGACCATGAGGGCAGTATGTTTTTGTGGGGAGCTAAGCATAGGGTGAGTCAGGCAAAATTGGCGTAGCGCTACGAGGGAAGTTGTCAGGTGAGCGTCTTTTCAACAGGTTTTCTTGGCATTTGAAAGCACAAGAGTGGAGAGAGCTCCAACAATATTTATGTTGAGCAAAAATTACTGTGTAGGCAACAGAGAGCGCATGAGTTTCTCGTGATAATCCGGCACCACGTCGTGGCAGTACGTCACAGGAAAGCCCCTGCTTTGGTCATCGCAGAGTAGGTATTGTTTGAAGGCTTTTTGTGTAGGCACGGTATCATCAGGATGAATCTCCAGGCGCGCAAATAGTTGCTCCAAACGGAGGTCCTCCGGTGCGATGAGATAATGGCTGGCCAGCACATCAAAGGGATTGAAGCCCTGCGCGCCTTGGTCGAGCCACTGCTGCAACCAGGGGCGAGAGTGATGGGCGAGCCATTGGGCGGCAGGCGCGCCTTTGGCCAGACGGTCAAGGTCTTGCGCCGTGATCCACACTTTGTTAGAGATTTCAAAGGGACACAAAGTCACCGCCACGCCGCGCTCAAACAGAAGACGGAAGGCGTCGTTGTCGAGGTCAAAATTGAGATCTCTGGCCCGGTTTCCTTTCACCCCAATGGCAAAATAGTCCGTGGGCTTTCGGCGGCCTGCTACGAGCACCACCTCCTTGATTTGAGGTGCCAATTCAGGATAATGAAGTAGCAACAGCCCTAGATTGGTTGCCGGACCTATGGCCATGATCGTGAGCGGTCCTTCGCGCAGGGCAGCAGCCAGTGCCTCCACGGCCTCATTCGTTTCTGGATTGCGCAAGTCGAGGGCTGCGCCCGCACCTTGATAGACGGGAATGGCACCCATCCCAAATTCCTCACTCATCTGCAAGCAAAGTGGATAAGCTCGCTCAATCAAGGTGTTTCCAAACACTGCGCTGATTCCGGGAATCTCTACTTGTTCATGATTCATCAGCTGCCAGATCGCATATCCATCGTCCACATCGCAGTACCCTTCTCGCGCGTGGCGCTTCATGCCTACGGATAGATCGGTGTCAATCCAAATTTTTTTTGTTGCCATTGCTGTGTCTTAGAAGCGAGGTTGGGGTTGGAATCAAACTGTGTCATGATTGAGTTGCAGGGGAAGCAGTTCTCCCCAAAAGTTGATTTCATCTCTCACGCCTGTCTCTGGATCGCGGACAAAAGCCTCCTTGTTTGGGTACACAGTCAGTTGTCCTTTGCGCATGAACGCGATTTCGTCTCCCATCAGAATAGCTTCTTTGAGGTCGTGGGTCACAAAGAGGGACGTAATACGAAACTCTGCTGCCAGCTTTTTGAACAACTCTTGCATTCGCTGCCTTGTGCCCGCGTCGAGGCTCCCAAATGGCTCATCCAGCAACAACAGAGAGGGATTGGTGATGATGGCCCGACCAAAAGACACGCGCTGCCGCTGTCCACCCGAAAGTTGATGAGGCATTTTTTTCTCTTGGCCGTTTAGCTCAAGGCTATGAATCATTTTTTCCACCTTCGAAGTGACCTCTTGGGATGGTATTTTTTTGAGGCGAAGACCAAAGGCAATGTTTTCGAAGACGTTGAGGTGAGGAAAAAGCAAGTCTTCTTGATAGAGATACACAATGTGCCGGGCGGAGGGCGTCTGTTGATCAATCAGGGTGTTTTGGAGCAGAATATGGCCCGAATCTGGCTTCACAAGCCCGCCCAAAATCTTGAGCATGGTCGTCTTTCCACAGCCAGACTTTCCCAATACGCTCAGGGTCTTGTGCGCTTCCAGGGTGAAGGTGAGATCTTTGATCACATTCTCCTGGTGAAATGTTTTCACGATATTTTTTACTTCCAAAAACATTATACCAGCTTGTTGAAAACGTACTTTTTGTTCAGATACAAGAGGACCACCGGCGGAAAGATCAGCAGACAACAGCTCAGTGCGCCGTAGTAGAAGTTGGCTTCCTTGATAAACAGAAACACCTTGATCGTCAGGGTCTGCACTTTTCCTACCCCGATGATTAACGTAAGGCCATACTCAAACCAGGAAATCAGAAAGGTTTGAAAAAAGCAAATCAAGAGCATGCCTTTGGCCAAAGGTAGCAGCACTTTCACATATGCCTGTATGGAGGTTCCTCCCAAGGTCAAAACCAACTCTTCAAAACGCTTGGTTCTCTCACTCCAAAAGCTGCTGAAAAAAATCAGCGAATAGGGGAATGCAATCATCAACTGCGCCACGATCACGCCTGTGACATTCCCCATTAAGCCAAGTTTCAAGAAAAAAAAGCTCAGGCAGACCGCTAACACTACCGGAGCCAGCAGATAAGGAAAATAGGTGATCAAGGTGAGCAATCGCTTGCGGGGGTGGTAGGCCACGGATCGGCTGATGAGAAATCCCGACAAGGTGGAAATCGTGGCCACAGAGAGAGAAATCAGGATAGAAATGGAAAAACTGCTCAGCAAGCCCACTTCAGAAGCCCAAATGGCGCGCCAGTTGGCCAGCCCGAAATAGCCCGGCAGCAGATCCGGAAATCGCCATTCCGCAGCCAGTGACAGCAGCACCAGGTATCCAAACGGAAACAGCGTGAGCAGCACCAGCAGGGTCAGTATGTAGGGTTTCCAGCTAGGCATGAGGAGAAGAAGATTTTTTCTGAAAGAACAACAGCACCGCCGCCAGCGACACCAATATCGTGTAGATCACTGCGACCACATAGCCTTCCGAAATCTTGCTCAAGTCATATTGCTTGATCTCCCGGATGATCAACACAGAGAGCATTTGCGGGGATTCTTGCCCCAGAACAAGGGGGACTTCATAGGAGCCGAGCAGAAAAATGAAATACAGCGCAATGAGGGTCGAGGTTTTGCGCAGCAAAATCGGCAGCCTCACCCGCCATAGCACCTGTCGGGAACTTGCTCCCAAGGTCCGGGCTAGTTCCGATAGCTCTTCCACCCGCTCATTTTTGTACACATTCACAAACAGGAGCACAAAAAATGGTGTCACAAGGGTGACGAATGTGAGCATGATCCCCACAGCCAATGGGTCGTTGATCAAGTCGGGAAATTCTCTTACTTCGCTGATCCAGCCCAAATGATAAGCAATTCGGGAAAAAAGGCCCGATTTGGAGAACAATTGCATTGTGAAAAATGCAGCCACCACACCCGGGATCGCCAAGGGCAGGTACATCACGAAGGATAAAATCCGGTGGTCCAGCTCCTTGTTAAATTGAAGGGTGATCCACATCGCTGTACTCACCGACAACCCTACAGAGATACCAGCAATGGCGGCACTGTACCCAAAGGAGCGTAGAAATTCTCCCGATTGCCACACAGCCATCCAGGGCTGTAGGGTGAAACCCTCGCTGATGACCCCGGCAAGTCCCATGCTGTAAAAAAGTGCGTAGAAAAATGCCGACGCGAACGGTAGCACGCCGATTAGCACGAAAAATATCAGGCCGATATGTGATAGCTTATTTTTCAATGACTTCGGTCCTAAAGTCGTCGTATAGCCGAATCATGTACTGAGCGTCAGGTTCTTGAATCGCGTGGGCAGCGATATCGCTCATTTCGGGACCATATTTGCGCTTGGGCAGTTCCGAAAACTGCTGCTGCCAGGTGGCGGGCAATCGGTCGAGGTCGAGCACTGTGTTGGAATCCATGCCGTCCGGATCGGATTTTTTTAGCTGAGCTTCTGGCGAAATCATGAAGTTAATCACCATCATCGCCCCTGCTTTGTTGGAAGAATTGTAAGTGATGCCCAGAAAATTGGCGTTGAGAATCGTCCCGTTTTCCCATACATAGCCACGCGTCGTGACGGGAAATAGCCCGCTTCGAACTTTATCCTCTATCCCACCTTCGCCAAATGCATAGGAAATCAATAATTCTCCGCTCGCAAACATCTGGTCCATCACCGAGTGCTCTTTCGGGAAGGTAGAACCCCCTTTCCAGAAATATGGTTTAAGCCGATTGAGGATGGTCCACAGCTCTGACGAAAGCTTGAGATATTTTTCTTCCTCAAATGGCCCATTGAGGCCCGTGGGAGAACCACTCAGCTCTGCTAAAAAGCTTTTGAGCAAGGTCATGCCCGTGAAATCATTAGACACGGTGAATGTGCCGGGATAAGCCTTCACATAGGATTCCAGTTCCTGAAGGGTGCGCGGAGGAGCCGCCACCCGTGAGGAGTCATACACCAACGCAAACTGGCTCACGTTCCAAGGGCATTCCATGCCATTGACTTCCTGCTGAAAATCGATGCTGAGATAAGGACTTTCCAGATCTATGTAGCGGGAATTGGGGAGTTTTTCGATAAATGGTCCCCATAGTCCCTGAACCTGGCGTAGCTGAAAAAAGGTCTCTCCATTGATCCAAACCATGTCCACCTGCCCGGATTTGACTCCAGCTTCGCGCTCACCCATCACCAACTGCACGATCTCAGGGCCTTGCCCCCCGCTAATTCGCAGGTCAATGTTGTAGCGGGCTTTCATTTCCGGCACCACATAGTTGTTCATATAGTCATTGATGGGCTGACTACCCTGCCACATCATGAAATTGACTACCGTGCCCTGAGCCGCCGATCCAATGGTCTCCCAGCTAGCACTGTGAAGATCTGATTCTTGCTGATTGTCTTCACAAGACAGTCCGGCAAGACCTATGATGATCAGCAAAAAGGTGCGGAACTTGATCATGGAGGATGAAGAATTCGTTCGCAAACGTCAAAAAAATCGTGCTACGCGCAATGTACGACTTCTTGTACTGGATTGGATCTTAAAGAACCACAAGCTAGCACAGCCTTTGGTGGAGAAGAACCAGTCAACATGCATTTAGGATGGTCGCTATAAAAAAACTCGTCCCGCACAGTGTACAGGACGAGTCGATGGTTGATCTATTGGGCCAAATTGCGTGAATCTGACTGGCGGAGGCGGAGGGATTCGAACCCCCGGTACCTCACGGTACAACGGTTTTCAAGACCGCCGCGTTCGACCGCTCTGCCACGCCTCCGGTGCAAATATACGACTGTTTTGCAATTCCGAGAGGGGAGGAGCGAAAAAAATGGAAGGGCAGCGTTTACTGTCCGGTCTCTCAAGTTTTCTCCTGAACGATTCAGGATTAAATAGTCATTCAATCATTTCATTCAATCGTATCCCAATCCCATTCGATCTCTACTGTAAGTGCTTGGCCATGAAGTATTCGTCGAGATATTCGCCATCCAGCAAATAGACCCCACGGCGGGTTCCTTCGATCTCGTATCCGGCAGTTTGATACAGTTGTAGCGCTGGAAGATTGGTGGTCACGACCTGAAGCTCTATGCGCCGCAGCTGACTGTCTCGCGCCCAGTCCTCCAGCGCGCCAATCAGTTGACGACCGATGCCTTGCCTTCGGTAAGCTTGCTTGACGGCCATCGAGAGCCAAATGCTGTGCTTGACTCGCGCAAAGCGCTCTCCCCAGCCACCGATCCACCCGACGATGTCGGGTCCGTCTTCCATAATGAAAATCACCCGATTTGCGTGGAGGTCGTAAGACTTGATGTCAGTCCGCTGCTCAGCCAAGCTAGTCCGCCTTTCTCCGGGTTTCAGAAGCGAAAATGGCGACTCTGCATCTATTTCATGCATAAATCGGAGAAACGCCGCTGCGTCGGTCTCATGAATTTTTCGAAGGTTCATCTGTTCGGGGTCTTGGCAAGGAAGTATCGGGAAGCGTGAAAGCAAAAATGGGCAATGACTTTGTGAGTCGCTGCAATGAAGAAGGCTTTTTTCCTCATTTTTGTTGAATCCTCGCTATTCTAATCCTCTTGCCAGCGGCATCAAGACCTCTTCTTCGAGGCGCTCGTGGAGGTGAAGGTCATCGGAAAAGGCATCTAGCTGGTGAAATAGTACCTGACAGGGCCACAGTTCAGGCAGTTCTGGATATTCTTTCGCAATGACTTCTCGCCACTGAAGAAGTCCTTGGGCCAACGCATGATCATGATCGGGCTGATCGACGATCAGCGATCCCTTGCCAGTAGATGGCGCATGAATCTGAGCAAAGGCCTCGCCATATTCCTTCCGGAAAAAAAGATAGGTCACGTAGGGAAACACTGTTGCCTCTTCTTCCCGGATATGCGCCGCCAAGTGCTGTCGGTAATGAGTCAGGAAAGAAATCAGCAGTGACAAAATGGGGTACTTACCTTCGCAATGCTCCACCAGGCGCTCGGCACTTTGCTCGATTTCGGGAAGGCGCTGCTCAAGGTAGTAGCGGTGCGTGCGATAGAGATAATCTAAGATCATCGGGATCGGGTACTTTCGCAGGCGGTTGGGCTGGAAGCTGTCCGGATCGTCAAATGCCTGCATGATGTCAGCCAAAAACTCTTTCGAAGAAGCCGGCTCTGCGGGGTTCGTCAGGGGCTTAAACCGATCCAAGAGCACAGAAAGGCGCGGGCTATTTGATACCCATTCGCGAAGTAGAAGAGAGGCAGCAGGCATATGGAGATGTTGTGGAGGGAGCAAAGACAGCAGTCATGAAGGTGGAAAATTTGTGATTTGGGGCCATTTGTGAGATGAGAAAAGTCACGGTCCGATATGATTCTTATGTAAGCCAAGGCATAGGTTTGTAGGCACTAATGCTGATAAAGTCCACCCACGTGCGAATGGAGTCCCCCTTTTTCCATATCGAGTCAGAGAATTTTCAGGGAACACATGAGGAACAATATCAGGAAAGAATGTCTGAAAATTCTTGCAAGCTCCGATGCGTAATTTGCTTCCTGATCCCCTTCAAATTTGGCGTAATGCTACGAGGAAACTTGACCCAGAATAACCGCTTGAAGGGCGTAGGTTGTGTCCCGATCTACTGTCAGGCAGTAGCAGCACAATGCTTGGGGTGAGTTATGATAAGAATTCTTTGTTGGTATGTAGCGCTCCTGCTGACGCTCGGAAGGGTGCAGGCGCAGCACATTTTTCAGGAGGACCATCTTCCCACTTCGGTGTCGATCCACGAACACGCGCAGGTAGCGTATGCAGAGCCGGGCGAAATACGCGTTGAAGAAATAATAGCCGGGCAGCACAGCTTGAATTTTGTGCCAGTCCTTTCGGCCAACCAGAATTTTGGATTCACCAACGGAGCCTACTGGGTCACCTTTTCGCTGAAGAATGCATCTTCTCGGGAACTGCGATATTACCTCGAAACGGGAAGGCCCATCACCGACGAGGTTACGTTCTACCTTCTGTCTAGCCAGGGAGGCCTTACCCAATCGAACAGCGGAGATAAATTACCCTTCCCGCAACGGGCTTTTCCGCACCGAAAGGTCATTTTCCCCGTCGTCTTGGCGCCTGGAGAAAGCGTCCAGGCATACCTTTACTTGCAGAGCGATGGAGAGGTAATCAATCTCCCATTGGTCTTGCGCGACAGCCCTGCACTGGTTGCCAACACGTATTTTGAGCAATGGATCTTTGGTGTTTTCTATGGCATTCTGATTCTCGCCTTCATCACGTACGCTTTCTTTTTCTTTGCCCTCAAAGAACGCAGCTTCTTGCTTTACAGCCTCTACGTGGTGTTTGTCGGGCTGCTGCAATTCAGCCTCGATGGCTATTTCTACCAATACGTGACGCCCGACGGAGGCTGGCTTTCGCAGCGGTCAGTGTTACTTTTTGCCATCGTATCGACGTTCTTTTTTGGTCGATACAACCAGGTGTTCTTGGGCATTCGCCAATTTAGCAAGGCTCTCCACATCGGCTTTACCCTGGGGTTCGGGTTGCTGGCAGTGCTCCTGGCCATGCTGCTTTTGGCTCCGGCCATTCCCAGCATCACGTATCCTCTCGCGAACGCAGCGGGGATGATCTTGCTCCTCTTGAGCTTGGCTTCCATCATCGTTCGCTACCGAAAAAAGGCGCCCATTGATGGGTTTTTTACTACCGGTATTCTATGTCTGATTTCGGGATACGTGGTATTCATCATGAGTAATTTTGGGATCGTGAGTGATTCGTTTCTCGCGACGAACAGTGCCAAGCTCGGTACGGGGCTGGAAGTGATCTTCTTATCCCTCTCCATGGCCAATCGCATTCGCTTGCTCAAGAGCGAAAAAGAGCAGATGCAGGCCCTCGCGCTCAAGCGATCCGAGGAAATGAACGAGGTCAAGTCGTATTTCCTCTCCAACATGAGCCATGAGCTCCGCACGCCGCTCAACGCAATCATGGCCCTGACGGACATCATGATGCAGGAGGGAACTGACCCAAAGGTCAAAGGACACTGCGAGGTGATTCGCCTTTCCTCCATGAGCCTGCTGACGTCGGTCAATGACATCCTTGATTTTTCCAAAATCGAAAAAGGCGAGCTATTTCTGAATCGGTTGGATTTTGCGCCCATGTGTGCGTTGGAGCTGACTTGGAAAGGCGCAGCCCATCACGCACAGCAGAAAAATCTCCAATTTGACCTTTTGGTAGATCCTTCTCTGCCGCCTTTGCTCACGGGTGATCCGATTCGACTGGGGCAGATTGTACAGAATTTGTTGAACAACTCAGTGAAATTCACCGAGAAAGGCAAGATTCAACTCAGCCTTTCAGCCATTCCCGTGACCGAGCATCAGATACGATTGGTGATTCGCGTGGAGGACACAGGTATTGGGATTCCGTCAGAAAAAATTGACACGCTCTTCGATTCTTTTGTTCAGGAAAATATCACCCACAAGCGAAAATTTGGTGGCCTGGGCCTGGGGCTGAGCATCGTGAAGCACTTAGTGGACCTGCATCGGGGCACGATCCGGCTCAGTAGCACGCTGGGTGAAGGCACCGCCTGCATGGTGGAACTGCCTTATGATGTGGCGGATCTTCCACAGCAGCCCGAGATGCCGTACTTTCCGATTGACACATTCGACTTGAAAGGCACGCATCTATTGTTGGTCGAGGACAACCCTGTAAACCAACTGGTGATGAAGGCCATTTTGAAAAAATGGGAAAACACGACCTTTGCCGTTGCTGCCAATGGGCTGGAAGCGCTTGATCTACTACGGAAAGAGCCGTTCGATCTCATTCTCATGGACCTTCAAATGCCCGAAATGGATGGATATGAAGCGACGATGGCCATTCGAGCAGGGGAGGCAGGTGCCGAAGCTCAACACATTCCCATCATCGCGGTCACGGCGGATGTCGCGGAGAGTACACGGGAGCGCGTGATGGAAATCGGAATGGACACCCTGCTCACCAAGCCTGTGGACAAAGGACTGCTGTATCAAACAGTGGTGAAGGTGCTCTCAGGGCGAATGATGGCGGCGCAGGTTGTTTAAATACCTGAATGCCGACTGGTTAAGAGCCTTATGCTTGAGGCTGCTGGCGCTCTACCTGGTCGCGCAACTGAGGAAAGACTTTGGCGACTTTGCTGAGCACGTATTCGCCGTAGGTCCCTGAAAATTCATGTAAACGGCTACCGTCCCATCGGTCGTAGCCTTCCTCGGCGTGAGGTGCATCCTGAAGATCAATGGCTTCCATCTGCGCATCGAAATGAGGATCGAAGAAAAAGGGAAAGGAGAGGCGGCTCCGCCCACTTTGGTTGCGCACGCGGTGAGGAGTGGAGCGGTAGTAGCCTCCGGTCATACGGTCGAGCATATCGCCAATGTTGCACACAAATGTGCCCTCCAAGTAGGGGGCTTCGATCCACTGGCCCGCAGATCGCACTTGCAACCCGCCGACCTGGTCTTGAAGCAGCATGGTGAGCATGCCATAATCTGTGTGTTCGCCCACGCCCCAAGTCGTTTCGCGCTCCTCAGGCGAGGTGGAAGGGTAATGAAAAATGCGAAATAACGTCAGTGGGTCACGCGTGTATCGATCGGCAAAGTAAGATTCAGGCAGTCCCAGGCTCAAGGCAATCCCCGTCATGAGCTGATGGCCCAGCTGTGTCAGCGCATCAATATATGCCAAGACAGTGTCTGCCAACCCAGGCGGCTGCGCTGGAAAGAGATTCACTCCATGCATCGGAAGGCCAGCTTGCACACGCGGATCATTCGGCCCCAGCTCCGTCCCAAAGTAGATCCCTTCCTTCTGATCGGGTTTTCCGGAGGTAAGTTCTTCCCCGACAGGAAAAAAGCCGCGCCAGGCTTTCCCTCCCAGCGTCATGTGGATTTTCATTTTCTCTGCTTCGGGCTGCGCAAAAAAATCTACGCTCAGGGCATAAAGTCGCCGAATCAGTTCCTCATTGATGCCGTGTCCACGCACGTAAAAAAAGCCCGATTCGCGACATGCCGTATGAAGCTGCGTCGCTACAGCCTGCCGATCGCCCGATCCCTGGACCAATGGCGACACGTCTATCACGGGAACAGTAGGAGAAGTAGGATTCATGAGAATGCGTTAAGATCGAATGTCATGAAAAAAAGCGGAGGAAAAAACAACGGATTTCGTGGAGGAAAGATTTGCCAATAACAGGAGAAAGATTTGCCATCCTGACGTAGCGCTCCCTAGATTCGCATGTGGAAATGCTTGCGAAGTTTTTGGCGGTCGTTTTACCACTCAGAAAGTAAGAACACATAGAGACACTCAGCTTACTCCACCTCAACCCCCTTCCCCATGCGAATATTGATTGTGCTTTCGATGCTGCTCCCCACGTGGCTGCTTGCCCAGTCCGGCGAGACCCTGAAAGCCATGACCTTCAACATTCGGTTTAACAACCCCGGAGACGGCGACAATGCATGGCCTCGTAGGGTGGACATGGTCGAGAGGCTGCTGCGCTACCATTCTCCCGACATTCTGGGGGTGCAGGAAGCCTTGCAAGGCCAGATGGACGACCTCTCGAAGATGCTTCCCGGACACCAATCCGAGGGCATTGCCCGCACAGAAGGCGGCGAGTATTCTGCCATTTTTTATCGACAGCATCGCCTGAATCGGTTGGATGGAAGCACGTTTTACCTGTCCACCACCCCCGATACCTTGAGTGTAGGTTGGGATGCCGCGCTCCCGCGCATCGTGACGTGGGCGAAGTTTCAGGACCGTTATTCGGGACATTCTTTTCTTTGTTTTAATACCCATTTCGACCACGTAGGAGAGCAAGCCCGGCAGCAGTCTGCCGCCTTGATCCTGCGGGCGATCGATTCGCTCAATCCTGACAATTTGCCAGTCATGTTGTTGGGGGATTTTAATGCTACGCCGGAATCTGTGCCCATTCAGACGCTGTTAGCCGGAGGAATGAAAGACTCTCGCCAAGCCAGCCTGGAGCCAGCCCACGGACCAGATGCTACCTGGACGGGCTGGACCATCGCCGGAGAACCCGGTCGGAGAATCGATTTTGTGTTTGTTCGGGGACCGTTGGCGGTGTACCGACATGCGACCCTCGCAGAATCTTTTTCGGGCCGTTTTCCCTCGGACCATCTGCCCGTCATTGCCGAAATCGCGCTGTATCCACCGGCAGGAACACCTGGGCTGCATTCACACAACGACTACGCACAGCAGCACCCCTTGATGGAAGCCTTGGCACAAGGAGCTACGAGCATAGAAGCGGATGTCTGGTTTATAGATGGCGCTTTGCGCGTGTGCCACGATCGCCCGTTAGTTCCTTTACAAACGCCGACGCTGGAAGAATTATATCTCCTGCCTTTGGCACGTTGGATCGAAGCACACGGCGGCCAGGTCTATCCTGCCACTGGCGACACGTTGCAACTCATGATCGACATCAAAGGCGATGCTGCGGCTACTTATGAAGCACTGAAAGTTGCCTGTGAACCCTACCGCTGGTTGCCTTTGCGGATATTGCTTTCGGGCAATCGTCCTGTGAAAGAAGTGCTGGCAACACCCTCGACATTCTTGTTGCTGGATGGAAGAACCGACGAGCTGGGCAATGCAGACTTGAAGCCGCTGATTCCCATGGTGAGCATGCCCTACCGAGAGATGATGAATTGGAAAGGGAAGGGATCGCCGAGCGAAGCTGAGCGAGACGCTCTGCACTCACTCTTGGAGAAAGTGCACGCACAAGGCGCGACTTTTCGGTTTTGGGGCGTACCGGCCCAGCCTGCTGTGTGGGAGTGGTTGCTGAGTATGGGGGTGGACTGGCTCAATGTGGATGACCTCGCTGCTGGAAGAGAACTCATTTTATCGCGATAGGATAGCGGCCAGTTCTACGGCGTTGTTAAAATCGAGCCAATTCCAGTTGTGGTTTTGGTACTGAATCAAGCCCCCAAACCCACCTAAGTATAATTTCTCCTCATACAGCTGCATCATCAGAGGTGTCTGAGGAAGCAGAAGATGTACTCCCGCGCTGTCCAGGGCCGGCAGATCGTAGTTTGTGCCGTCGAAGCGAACGAGGTGATTGACTGGGTCCCCGTTCACTTTCCAGAAGTTTCCCCCTATGTAGAGCTTGTCCTCGGTGGTGTCTTCGAAGAGGAATCGGGGGCTTGAATTGAAGGCGATCGGGAGGGTATCCCACACGGCCTGCTGCCCCAGAAGCGTGGCACCCGGCACAAAGAGAGACAGCAGAAAGGCGACAAGATGCGAAAGTCTGTTCATGATGAAAAAGTAATGTATGGACGTCATGTGGGTCACCTCACTTCACAAATTTCTCTGCTGTGCTCCAGCCTTCGCCTTGCAGCGAAAGCGTGTAGAGGCCACTCGGCAGCTCGCGGGTAGAGAGGCTGTGCAGCCAGGGGCCGCTCGGGGCCCTCACTTGTTCTTGATGGAGCCATTGTCCGAGGGCATTGTAAATCCCCACTTCCAGCACCTGTGCCCGCGGCAGGTTCATGGACAGGCTCAGCCGATCGCTCACAGGATTGGGGTAGAGGTGTAGCGAGCTCCCCTCAAGCGGAGCCACAGCATGTGTGCTGCTCACAGGGGCCGAGGCCGTGTCATAATACAGGGGCTGGAGCAGCTTGAGCAAGTAAGAATCAGAGCCTCCAGTGGGCCTTGGGATCGCTGTTGTCGCATAAAGCGTGTCACGAAATGACCCCACCAGGCTATACCCGACTGTGGACTGGTCACCCAAGCCATACCACCTACTGCCATCCCAGCGAGCAAGAAAGGAGGCTGGCACCCCACCAGCATAAAGAAAAGAGCCTGTCACCCAGAGTTGATCTCCCACTACCGCCATGGATGACACGCTGTTGGATCCCTCGCTCTTGATGCCGACGCCTCCTCCCACATCGTCCCAGCGGGATCCGTTCCAGCGAGCGATGTTGTTGCCCGGCGCGCCCCCCTGCTTGGTGAAGATGCCTCCCACATACAGCTCGTCCTGATACACCACCATTGTGTTAATCCCGCCCAGCCCTCCGTTGGGGATGCCGCCGGCCACATCGCGCCACTGCTGCCCATCCCAGCGAACGATCTCGTTGAGGCCACCTGGCTCGGTGAAGTTGCCCCCCAGGTAAATCTCTCCTTGATACAGCTCTATCGCTGTGACTGCATTGTTGTGGCCTCCAAGCACTGCCTGCACACCGTGGAGGTCGCTCCAGGTTTCTCCGTCCCAGACCGCGACGGCATCCAAGGCCTCGCCCGCAATCTGAGAAAAGCGACCTCCAAAGATCATCTTCCCCTCGTAGGGATGAGAGGCCCAGAGTACGGCGTTGTTAAAATCGAGCCAATTCCAGTTGTGGTTTTGGTACTGAATCAAGCCCCCAAACCCACCTAAGTATAATTTCTCCTCATACAGCTGCATCATCAGAGGTGTCTGAGGAAGCAGAAGATGTACTCCCGCGCTGTCCAGGGCCGGCAGATCGTAGTTTGTGCCGTCGAAGCGAACGAGGTGATTGACTGGGTCCCCGTTCACTTTCCAGAAGTTTCCCCCTATGTAGAGCTTGTCCTCGGTGGTGTCTTCGAAGAGGAATCGGGGGCTTGAATTGAAGGCGATCGGGAGGGTATCCCACACGGCCTGCTGCCCCAGAAGCGTGGCACCCGGCACAAAGAGAGACAGCAGAAAGGCGACAAGATGCGAAAGTCTGTTCATGATGAAAAAGTAATGTATGGACGTCATGTGGGTCACCTCACTTCACAAATTTCTCTGCTGTGCTCCAGCCTTCGCCTTGCAGCGAAAGCGTGTAGAGGCCACTCGGCAGCTCGCGGGTAGAGAGGCTGTGCAGCCAGGGGCCGCTCGGGGCCCTCACTTGTTCTTGATGGAGCCATTGTCCGAGGGCATTGTAAATCCCCACTTCCAGCACCTGTGCCCGCGGCAGGTTCATGGACAGGCTCAGCCGATCGCTCACAGGATTGGGGTAGAGGTGTAGCTTGGTGGTGAGATCATCGAATAGCACAGGAGCCGCCGAGGTGCTGAGTTGACTAATGCAAAATCGCGAAATGAAACCATCTTCATCGCCATTCAGGGTAGGATCATCATAGGCGGGGAGACCAGGATAGGCATAAGGTGTAAAGCGACTGTTGGTGCTTCCGACAAGATAGATTCGCTTATCTTCAAAAACCGCTAGCCCTTGAGCTACTTCGTCCCCAATACTCAGCCCTGCACGTCCGCCAAAGTGTGTGGACCACAGCAGCTGATTCGAAGGGCTGAAAGAAGCAAGGAAGGCATCAGAACCCAAGATAGGCTCGTTGACTGCAACTGAAGCATTCTGGTCCTGAAAATACATTCCTCCAAAGCTTTGCGTTGGGATGGCACTGCCAGGATTTTGGGGAATGGGATAAGTGGTTCCAGCGAGATATACATGGGAATTTTGATCTGCCTCGACCAGAACCCGTTGATCTTCCAAGCTATTCTTTTCACCTTCGACAGACATGCCCCCGAAAAATGTTGACCACCTCAGTTCTCCGAAGTAAGTGAAACGCGCCAAGAAAGCATCGAATGTTCCCCCAAAATTGGGTTGCATGAAAGATCCCCCAACCGCATCGCAAACATGAAAAAGCATCTAAATATGCTACTCTGGAAAATCCGGCTACATCCGTAATCCCCTGTGGGCAATGGGGAAGGTAGTAGTTCAAATAATCTCCACCTGGCTCAGATTCCAGTAGGGAACCACACATATATTCACTGCGGATAGCAGCAGGTTCCCAACAAACAAAACTCATGTCGAGCCTGTAACTTGTGTCAATGCGAGCTGAGTCAGGATTAACCCAAAAGTTTGTATCGACCTTGTGGTGCACAAATGACACTTTGTCGTCCGCCAAATAGAGGGTGGGAGAGCTTCTTTCAGTGTAGAATTTGATCTCCGGGACAGGGTTTCCTTCACTATCAACGATTTGACCAAGGTTTTCATAGTAAAAGTGTGAACCCGAAGGTGGCTCCGGAATAGGGTCGGGTAGTTGCCCTTGTACTGCGGTGAACCAGAAGCCCATCAACATGGTGAGGACAGAAATTTTAGGAAGAGAGGAAGAGAGGCTTCATCGTGCTGGAAATTAGAAATGGAGAGAAATTTTTATTTTCACTTGACAATTTACATTCATTTCGTAATTAACCAAATTATTTTTCTGCGATTTGTATGTTTTTTTTCTGTGTGAGGTTGTTGGTACGTGGGCATTATGCATCCGAACTCAACGGGAGACATTCACCCGCCTGCACAACCGTGCCGGGAACTGGGCGGCATTGGCTCCAACTCTCATGTCGGGGGTGATTCTCTGCTGGAACCTTTGTAATCTCCTTTTTTTTCAGCGCATTTAACATCGGCATGAATGACAATTGGCGTACGGTCCTGTGGATCGGAGTGGGGATGGTCTTGCCAAGCTTGATGATGTCGCCCAGCAAGGCCGTGCTCATCAAGTTGGCCCATGTCTATGAGATTGATGCGGAGCCTCTGCTCAATCTTCACATGATCATTGCGCCGCCATTTTTTTACTTGTGGCCTGGGTCTCGCGTCGCCGCACACCCCTTAACTCGGTTGGTGCACTTGGCTGCGACTGCTCGTAGTGGGCTTGCTGGACTCGGACGCCGTAGCTCCCTTAGTGTTTTCGACGAGGGGGGAGGCCTAACCGAATCTCTGCAAAAATCTATTTCGCTCATCCATGAAGGTTACCCACAGTCGCTGCCCGTGGGGTATCCTTCGCTTGCATAGGAGCTGGAAAAATTCGGTTGGCGCAGAAGGATGGCGCGTAGGCTGCAAGTAAGTGGAATCAATTCCCTTCCAACTTCTTTTTTCGTAAGTCGTCTATCTACATGGTTCTTTTGATCCCCCTTGCCTATTTCCACCACCCACTAAACCCACTCTCATCATGGAATGGATCATCAAAATTATAGCGAATGGCCTGGTTATTTTAGGGCTTTCCCGCTTGCTCGACGGCGTTAAGGTCAATGGTTTTGTAAGCGCCATCTTCGCAGCGGTCTTATTTTCCCTGGTCAACACGTTCTTACGTCCTGCACTCCTGTTCATCTCTTTCCCGATCAACCTCCTCACCCTGGGACTGTTCACCTTCGTAATCAATGCTTTGCTAGTGTTGTTGGTGAGCAACTTGATGAAGAGTTTCCAAGTAAAGAATTTTTGGTGGGCGCTGATATTCAGTATTTGTATGTCCATCGCCAGCGTGCTGCTGAGTCAGTTTGGGCTCTGATAATCAATTCATTCAGAAAAACCAAAAGGCTGAGGACAGGACATGTCTTCAGCCTTTTGGTTTTGATTCGAAGTGGGCACCGACTCAAGGTCAATCTTCCTGGCGATCGGACCCGCTTTCTTCCATTCGGTCGATGATCTTCTGTCGCTGCATCGGGTTGGGAGTCGTGCGCGATCCCTGCTTGTATAGCTCAAAGCGGGTCGGCTGCACCTTTGGCGGCCAATAGTTATTACCTGTATCCACGTCTGCTGTTTCAAGGAAGGGATCCAATATTACCTGCTGGAGGGCCTTTTCGGTCATAAAGATTTTCGATATTTCCGTCTGGCCCATCTTCCAGATCTCGGCTGGAAGGCGTATGATGTCTTTGGTGCCGTCTTCGTAAGTGAATTCCAAAATGATAGGCATGACCAAGCCCCCTTTGTTAGCAAAGCTCAGCTCGTAGTAATGCTTGCGCTGGCCGAGGATGGCTTTCTCTTCTTCGCTGAGTCGCTCCAGATAAGCTTGATATTCCATTTTGTCAAGAATCGACACTTGGAAAGGATTGTAGTCATTGTAGTAGTCGCGCATGTCCGGATCTGCTTCCACCACAGTCTCTGGAATGTCGGATCGGTTGCGGATGTCGCTGATGTAGCGAGGGTTTTCCTCTCTCCGCTGCAAGGAAAGGGGTTTTTCGATCGTGGGATCAAAGGAAGAAAGCTGGAACCATCTCACATTGGTCAGCGCAAGATCTACGTGATCGGTGGTATAAAACCAGCCTCTCCAAAACCAGTCCAGGTCTGTGCCTGAGGCATCCTCCATCGTGCGGAAAAGGTCCGCCGGACTGGGCTGCTTGAACATCCACCTTTGTGAATACTGCTTGAATGCAAAGTCGAATAACTCTCTGCCCAGGATGGTCTCCCGCAAGATGTTCAGTGCTGTAGCAGGTTTGCCGTAGGCGTTGTTGCCAAATTGGAAGATAGACTCTGAATTCGTCATGATGGGGCTGATCTGTGTCTTATCTCCCTTCATGTAGTCCACAATGTTGGGAGCGGGTCCGCGACGTGAAGGGTAATTGCGATCCCATTGCTGCTCTGCCAGATATTGCAAAAAGCTGTTGAGGCCCTCATCCATCCACGACCATTGCCGCTCGTCGGAGTTGACAATCATTGGAAAATAGTTGTGGCCCACTTCGTGGATGATGACGGAGATCATGCCATGCTTGGTACGCTCGGTATAGGTGCCATCCTCTTCGGGGCGTCCGCCGTTGAAGCAAATCATGGGGTATTCCATACCGATTTGATCGGTGTGCACGGAGATCGCCACTGGATAAGGATAGTCAAAGGTGTGCTTCGAATACACCTTTAAGGTGTGCGCCACTACACGGGTCGAATATTGTTCCCAGAGAGGATTACCTTCCTTGGGGAAATACGACATGGCGAGCACAGTGCGGGTTCCAAACTTGACGGCCATCGCGTCCCAGATGAACTTTCGCGAAGAACAAAAGGCAAAATCGCGAACATTCTCGGCGTGGAACACCCAGGTTTTGGTCGTCTTGGCACGTGTTTTCTCTTGAGCCAATGCTTCCTCTGGCGTCACGATCATCACGGGATCCGTGGTATTGAGCATAGCCGCAGAGATGCGCTCTCGCTGAGCGGCACTGAGAACATCTTTGGAATTTTGGAGCAGGCCTGTAGCACCCACTACATGATCAGAAGGCACAGTAAGGCGCACCTTATAATCTCCAAATGGCAGCGTGAACTCCCCACGGCCCAAAAACTGCTTGTGCTGCCAGCCATACACATCGTTGTACACGCACATGCGCGGAAAAAACTGCGCGATGGTGTACAAATAATTATCGTCTGCTGGAAAATACTCCATGCCCGAGCGCCCCCCATACTTCAGGCGATCATTGATGTTGTAGGACCACTTGACTTGAAAAGAAGTCGATTTTCCGGGTAAAAGAGGTTGTGCTAGGTCCACCCGCATCATCGTCCGGTTGATGGTGTAGGGGAGGGGAGCACCGCCGGAAGACTTCACCCATTCGATCTTGAAACCGCCGTCGAATTCATTGTGGAGGGCTTTGATGCCATACCAGGTCATATCATCGAAAGACCCCGTAGTGATCAGTGACCGATCCGAACCCAGCGCTCGCATATTTTGATCGAGTTGCAGCCACAGGAAGGGGAGGGGATCGGGAGAATTGTTGTGGTAGGTAATGGTCTCTTCTCCCATCAGTCGCTGTGTGTTGTCATCAAGGGTGATGTCCATTACATAGTCGGCTCGATTTTGCCAATATTCATGACCCGGTGCTCCTGCTGCATTTCGGTATGTATTGGGAGTGGGCAATTCTTGGTGAAGCTGGCGAAATGGATTTTGATTGGTGTTGGGCACCACGGGAGCTTGAGCGAAGCCATGCGACACGAACGCCATCAGCAACGCCATCAGCACCGGAAAACGTAGCGAAAATGTCATAAGGATTTTTTTCTTGGGTTAACAGCTGGCTAATATATCAAACTAGTATCAAGCGGGAAAGGAAGGATCTGCCAGCGAATGGGATTTTTCTGCGAATCTCCGGGCAAACTTTCGATCAAGCGGAACAGATGGTCAGCCTTTGGGAATGAGGAGGAGGAGGGTCAGCAGGCAGATCCCAATAGAGGCGACGACGTATGCAATGGCCAAGAGCCAGGAACCGGCTTGAATCAATCGAATGGTTTCTAGACTAAAAGTCGAAAAGGTCGAAAATCCTCCGCAAAAGCCCACCATGACCAACAACTTGGCAGAATTCCAGGCTTCGCCCTTGTGCTGAAAATAGACCAAGGCCAATGCCAAGAGGAGGCATGCCACCAAATTCGCTAGGAAGGTGCCCAAGGGAAACCCCGTGCCGTGATTTCCTAGCCAACGACCGATCGCAAAGCGGCTAAGGCTGCCGAGGCCGCCGCCGATGAACACAGCCAGCCAAGTCATCGATAGCTCGCTTCTCCGCGGGTCTCCGCATGGTAGGTTTCTCCTCCGGATACTTCCACTTTTACTTCTTGCTCATGACGGATGTATCTGCCAAGGGAGTCAAAGGTGAGAGCCAAATGCGCATGGAGTTCATAGAGAAACTGGTCCTTGTGAATGCGCACTTCCAGGTACTGAATACTGGAGTCTATCCGTGAAAAAATGATTTTTTCCTCTTGAATATCTACTTTTTTCCGTTTTTCCGCCAGCGGTGCCGCTACCAGGGTGTCGCCGCGCTGCGTAGTCTCGAAGTACCCTCTCAGTGCAGGTTCGTCGAAATATTGCGCATAGGCGTACTGAAGGTCCACTAGCAAGTGGCAACTATCCCCCAAGACAAAAAGGCTGTCTTCTGCTGAGAGTTCTGGTTGAAAAAGGTCCCTTACCACTTTTTGGTAGCGAGCTTCCGGAGCTTCGCAACTCGTCTGGAGTTGTCGGGCCAGCTGCCGCAAGACCGGATGCCGGAACGCCGTCTCCTTATTTCCGCAGGAGCAGAGAAAGAGGGCCAACGCCGCAGTAGCAGAAAAAATAAGCCGGGGTGTGATAGGAAAAGTGGTCTTCATAGGGGTGCTTACGCGCTGGGAGAAATTGGGACCACAAGGACTTCTCCCGTCATTTCCTCGGGCTGGTCTAGACCCATCAGGCGGAGAATCGTTGGGGCGAGATCACCGAGCTTCCCTGTTTTGGTCGATAGGGTGAATCGATTATGTGGGTCGAATAAGATCAGAGGGACCAGGGCAGTGGTGTGCGCCGTGTGAGGACTTCCGTCCGGCGTTTTCATGATGTCCGCATTGCCGTGATCTGCTGTCACCAAGGCAATGTAGTCATGAGCCAAGGCCGTCTCCACCACCGCTTTGGTGCAGGCATCTACTGTTTCTACTGCCTTGACAACAGCATCAAACACGCCAGTGTGGCCTACCATGTCAGGATTGGCAAAGTTGAGACAAACAAAATTGGGGCGCCGAGCCACCAGCTCTGGGATGATCTTGTCCCGAATGGCCGCTGCGCTCATTTCTGGCTCCAAATCATAGGTCGGGACCTTGGGCGAAGGACAAAGAATATGGGTTTCACCCGGCATCGGTTCTTCCCGTCCTCCATTGAAGAAGAAGCTCACATGCGGGTATTTTTCCGTCTCAGCAATTCTGATCTGCGTCTTGTGCTGGTTGGAGAGGTATTCTCCCAGCCCATTGGAAATGTTGTCTTTTTCAAAAATGACGTCGATTCCCTTGAATTTTTCGTCGTAGCGAGCCATGGTGCAGTAAGCCAGATCAAGAGGATACATGTCTTCTTCGGGATGTGCTTCCTGAGTGAGCACCTCGGTCAACTGGCGGCCTCGATCGGTCCTGAAGTTTAGGAAAAGCACAGCATCGCCCGATTGGATCGTCGCGACGGGGCTTCCATCCTCGTTCGTCACGACGATCGGCTCTATGAATTCATCCGTAATGCCCGCCGAATATGCCTTTTGAAGCGCAGCGAGGGGATCTTTTTCTGGGGTCCCAATTCCGTGGACCAACAGATCGTACGCTTTTTTGATTCTGGGCCATCTCTTGTCTCGGTCCATCGAAAAGTAGCGACCAATGACACTCGCCACTTGGCCTGTGCCCACTTCTTCCATACGAGCGATGGTGTCGCGCATGTACTGTATGCCGCCTTGAGGAGAGGTGTCCCGACCGTCGGTGAAGGCGTGCAAATACACGCGGGGAAGTTTTGCATCAGCGAGGAATCCAAGAATTCCGTGCAAATGATCCAAAGAACTATGGACGCCGCCATCACTCAGGAGTCCCAGGAGATGGAGAGGTTTGAAATTTTCTAGACAATATGCGAGAATTTTTTGGAAAGCAGGCTGATGAACAAAATCCCCTGAATCAATGGACAAGTTGATTTTCACCAAATCCTGATAGACAATACGCCCCGCACCAATGTTCATATGCCCTACCTCGCTGTTGCCCATTTGACCTTCGGGAAGACCGACGGCCAACTCAGAGGCTTGTAGCGTGGTGTTGGGACGAGTGGTCATACTCTCGTCGTAAAAGGGAGTTTTTGCAGCAGCAATGGCGCTCACACTCGGGTCGCTGGTCATTCCCCAGCCGTCCATGATCACCAGAATCACGTTGGTAGTTTCCATGGCGGCAAAGGTAAACGCTTTTTGGAAAGGGAGAAGGAAAAGCGCGAAATCAGATGGTACGAAAATTGGACATTTCGGAAAGTTGATGGGTGATTGGCTATTTAACTAGTATCCTTTCTTTCCCCTTTGCCATTGGCACGGTTCTGGTAGAAACCCCATACCGAACGTAATGATTGTTTACAAGGTCCCGAGAGATATGCGACTGGTATATAGTGCGACTTTGCTTTTCCTCGCTTGCTTCTTTTTTCCCGACTTCGCGGTCGGCCAGACTACTCATAAGGCGATGGAAGCTATGCAACACAGCCTCCTTAATGGCTCTTTTGATAACCTCCCGCCTTTTCTCAGCCCAGAAGTAGGAATTACCATGGGCGGAGTCACCCGAATGTATGACCGCAACCAAGCGGTGTACGTGCTCCGGCAGTTCACTGCTGACCATGCTGCCAACGGATTTCATATCCGCAGCAACGGACAAACTGGAAATACCATTTTCGGATCTGGTACCTACTCGTCCCGTTCAGGCTCTACTTTTGAAGTCAATATTTTTGTCAGGCTATCTGGCGGGACCATTGATGAGATCAGAATTGAGAGAAGCTGACATGTGTCGCTGTACCATCTCGATCAACGGGGCTTCTTTACCGGGAAGCCCCGTTGATTTTTTTACTTTCCGTAGGAATTTGCATTCTAATCCCCTTTCCTCCTACCTTTCTGCATGGATTTTCTGAATCACCCGCACACGGATAGGATCATTCGAGCGGCCCTTCAAGAGGACCTCGGAGACGGCGATCACAGCACCCTTTCTACCGTTCCCCCAGGCCAAGTGGCAAGTGCCCGCTGTCTCGTCAAAGACGAAGGAGTGATCGCTGGTATTTCCCTCGCTGCCCGAATATTTGCGATCGTAGATCCTGCATTGAAGATGAATCCACTCCTTCAGGATGGCGATACCGTTTCGAATGGGGCGGTAGCATTTGAGGTGCTGGGCGACCCGAGGTCGATCCTGCAAGCAGAGCGAATCGTTCTCAACTTCATGCAGCGAATGTCTGGCATTGCCACAGTATCCCGCAAGGTGTCTGCTGCCATTGCGGATCTTCCATGTCAGGTGCTTGACACGCGCAAGACCACTCCGCTCATTCGCCACATGGAAAAGTGGGCTGTGCATATCGGCGGCGCTTCCAACCACCGGTTTGGGCTCTACGACATGGTCATGATCAAAGACAATCACATTGATTATGCTGGCGGGATCACCTCCGCTGTCAAAGCTTGCCAAAGATATCTTCGGGACAAAGGCTTGCAGCTGCGCATCGAAGTCGAGACCCGAAATCTCCGTGAAGTCGAAGAAGCGCTACAGGTAGGCGGGGTCGATGTGATCATGCTCGATAACATGAGCCACGAACTCATGAAAGAAGCGGTTGCCTTCATTGCGGGCCGCGCACAGACAGAGGCTTCCGGCGGCATTCGCCCTGAGCAAGTGCGAGATGTGGCTTTGGCAGGTGTCGATTTTATTTCTATGGGATATCTCACACATTCAGCCCCCAGCCTTGATATCAGCCTCAAGGCCGTTCGCTTGCCGGTGCAAGGATAACATAGGCTCGTCGCGACCCAATCTGGGATGTTTGCCGCGTGTCTGGATTCCCTCAGAGGTCTCGCTGGCAAATACCCCGATAGGGACAATATTCACAGATCTTGAGGTCTTCTGTTTGGCGGAAATCATCGCGCACGAGGCGCTCCAGAAAGCCTTGAAGCTTGATGCCAAATTGTTCTATCAGCTCTCCTGACACAGGCTTGCCTCCTAACAGATATGCCACCCCTTGAGAAGGCTTTCTCATCGGAAAAAAACCCACCTTCGCGGTCATTCCTAAATGATGGCTGGCATAGAGCCACGCATACATCATGCCTTGAACCAAGAGGTCATCTCCTCCTTTTTCAAACAGCTCGTCGAGCTCCCATTTGATTCTCAGCTTCACCATTCCCGTCTTGTAGTCCAGAATTCGAATCTGCTGCCCTTGGCGGTCAATCCGATCTAGGGTGCCTTTGAGATTGAATGGAATGCCATCCACTAGCAGCGGGGCAGGCAGCGAGGTCTCTTGCTCCAAGGCCACCACTTCAAAGGGCGCATCTGCCGCATCTTGGTTGAGCATCACTTCGCACTGCGACAAAATCGCTTGCCGCTTCAGGATGTTTTCTCCTTGCAAAAGATATTCTGGAGCCAGATTCATCGATCGGACGGCCTCCTCGAGGTAGGATTCAAGTTTTGCGCGTTGTGCCAAAATGAGCGCTTTGCTCAGCGGCGATTGTTTGGGCAAGGATTCATACACCAATTCCATGACCTTGTGCAGCAAGGATCCGAACACATTGGCAGGAAGATTCATGTCCACGGTGTCCCGTTCTCGAATATTTGCGAGGTAGCGAAAGTAAAATTGCAGGGAGCAGTTCCGGTAGGTGTTGATCGCAGTAGGTGAGAGAGCATTTTTGCCAGAAAATCGCGCTTGAATCTTAGCCCTCGTAGCATCGCTGGCATGAATCAGAATCTCGCGATTTCGGAGAGAGGAAATAGAGGCGCTCGCTTGATATTCAATGACATTGATTTCAGGTTCTCCACGTAGGAAAAATCGAATTTGTTGGATGAATCGGCTGGGTTCTTTGCCGCCACCTCCCTCCGTGGTGACGCGGTCGTAGATCAGGTACACTTCTCTGGATCGCTGCAAAAATCGGTAGAAATGGTATGCGTAGATGGCGTCTTTCTCCTCAGAAGTGGGCATTCCAAAGCCTTTTCTCAGCAAATAGGGAATGAAACTGTTGCCGCTGGCAGTATTGGGTAGCAGACCTTCATTCGCCCCAAGAATGTAAATCTGGTCGAAATCCAGGCCTCTGGTTTCCAGAAATCCCATGATTTGTAGCCCTTGAAGCGGTTCGCCTTCAAATGGAATCCGCACGCCTTGCAGGGCTTGGCGAATCAGCCTCGCCAACCCATCTGTGCCCATGACCTGTTGTTTTCCTGCGAGAAGCGCCTCACTCAGTTGCGTGATTTTTTCTTGCAGGATCAGCAGAAAATCCAGTTCCATACGCGATTGACTTTCGCCGTGGCTGGGTTGCTCGGTCTGAATCACGATGAAGGCAGCGAGCACCCGATCAAGGTACTGGGTGACTGCTTGAACAGATTCTTGAAACTGGGCCGTGAAGGCCGGTAAATTCATCAACACCGCCAGGATCTCAGATGGATTCTGCTCTTGAATGAGCGTGGCTGGGACCCACAGCAGATTTTTCTGGGCGATGTCGCGGAGCGTTTTCTCACTTTCTGGGGTAATGGTCTGCACGTAGGGGTGAAGCAGGAGCCGCTGAACATCCTGAAAAGCGAGGAGCCAAGTGTTGTCGGGACCCATTTTCCTGTTTCTCAACAACTGGATGATGATATCGATCAGGTGAAAAATATGGGTCTGCCGCAAGGGATATCCCATCGTGACATTGGGATTTTTTACTGTCTCAGGCAAAACTTCCAGTGTGGGAAATAGCATTTTTTCCTCCGCGAGGACCACCGCATGCTTCGCCCAATCTAGCTGCTTATTTGTGGCTTTTTCCTTGGCCTCTTCCGTGGCCCTTTTCGCGGCCTCGACCCCAGAAAGCAACATGCCAAGGTACTTGGCTTGCGCAATGTTTTGTGGCGCACCGACCAGATAAATCTTTTGGCATTTGACCTTCGGGCATGCGATCAACTGCGTGTCCCAGCCTTTTGCCTGCCACGCCTGGTGATATGATTGGATAAATTTTCCCGGTTCTTTCCCTAGAATGGGTTGTTGATTTTCGCCACCGTAGTACCAGCTGTGTACGTCCCAATACACCGTGGCCTGGTCTCGGCTCAACAGCCCTTCCAACAGCCGCTCTTCGGCCTTCAGCAAAGCATTGAAGCCCACGAAAAGATAGCGCTTGGCTGGCAATTGGCGCTCGCCGCTGGCCACAGATTCCGCTAACTGGCGATAGGCCATTCCCTCATAAGCCAACCCTTTGGTCATCAAGTGCTTCCGAAAGGCTTCGTACACAGGGTGCATGAGATGCCATAAGTTCAAAAACCGTGATTCCATCTCCTTGCGATCGGCCCGCTGGCCCCGCAGCGATTGCCACAGTTGGCGCAATGCCTCATGGTCTTCGGGGGTGAGAGAAAACGCAAGATCGATTTCTCGCAAATCCAGGATGTTGGAGAACAGTTTTTCAGCCTGCACTAGGTATTTATCCACCTCATCAAAATCACCCAGCAACATTTCACCCCAACTAAAAAAGCTCTCCAATGGCTCATTCCAGGAAGGATCCCTTTCCTGTGCCACGTCTCGATAGACTTCGTAGAGCGCCAGCACCAGGGTGATCGATTCGGGAAAAACCCACTCGGATGCCTGTAGGAAAAATTGCTGAACCGGGACAATTTTTGGCGACCAGATCACTTTGCCGTAGGCTTGCGCGAGGGAGCGTTTGAGGAAGACCACGGCTCGCTTGTTGGGCACCACGATCACCAATTCATGGAGAAGGTCTCCATGGGTGTCGTGAATTCGCTGTGCGACTTCGTCGAGAAAGGTCGGATGTATTGGCATAGAAGAAGGAGGGAATCATAAAGAAGCCCCTGCTCTCTGGATCCAGAGAGCAGGGGCTTCAAGTTGTGAAAACTTAGTTGAAGAGAGAAACGCTTTTCGCTATCTGGTGAGATCAATTTGATAAAAGTTCCAAGCCGAGCTGGTCTGGAGGTTTCCTTCGACCAGATTCACATACCCGATTCGGTCGTCAATTTTGCGGAAGGTGAGGGTGAAAATGAGTTCTTCGTCGGGTTGAATGAGCGTTCCGGCGGCCTCTGTAGAAATCCCCTGAACTTGTATCAGCTCGTATCGGAAGCCAGCTCGGCCGTCGGGGGTTCTATCCACCAAGACGTAGGACTCTGGTTGACCCGGAGGAAAAATGCGGGTGTAATAGGATTTTCCTTCCAAGTTTTTCGCCGAAACGGTCACGATGGTCTCCCGCTCGGTGATCATCACTTCTAAGATTTGCAAATACTCCTGAGAAACCGCGGCAACATTGGGGAGCTTATATGTTTTTCCTCTTCTGGGAATGCTTCTCTTTTCAAATGGCCTGGGTTGGAATAAGCCGGAAAAGCCACTAATCCTGCCATTTTCGCGGTAATCCCTCGTGCGGTTGGCTTGCTTGGTCAGGTCGTCCACATTGTCCCAGGTAATTGGATCAATGGGCCTTCCAAGAGAAGCACCGCGGGTAGGTCCCAATCCTTGTCCCGGTGTAGTGCTTCCTCCTTGTGCTACGATTTGACCCGTGACGATGAGTTGGCGATTTTCACGGGCCATGTCAAGAGTGGGCGAAAAGTCCAGCGACAAATCAAAGTCTCGCAAGGCTTCGGTTCGCTTGCCCTGAAGGTAGCGAGCGGCTCCGCGATTGTTGTAAAGCAAAGCATACACCTCTTGATCGCGGGCGGCAGGATTTGGCTCTAAAATGGTCACCCCTTCTGCCCGATAGGTTCCGGCGATACTCTCAGGGCGAGCCCGATAGCTATTTTCAAGCGCTGAGGTATAGTCTGACTCTGCAGCAGAGTAGCGGCGTAGAATAAAGTTGGTATTGCCCCGATACAAATACGCCTCAGAAGATTTAGGCTGTATTTGGACCGCTTGATCAAACAAGCGAAAGGCTTGCTCAAATTGTCCTGCACGATAAGCTTGAATGCCTTGCTGGAGGAGATATGTAGCATTCTGGGCCGTGCTGCTGAGGGCCATCATCAAAAAGAGGGTGCTGAAGAGCCAATATTTTCCCATGATCGTCAAAGGTGGTGTGAAGAATGCGTGTCTTTCATGCCGTCAAACGGCTTCCAATCTTGGTTGTAAAAGCGATACAGCGCGAGTCTAAATAGACGCCAGTTTCGTCGCGCAGGATGTTGCCTGATGCATTAAGGTGCTGCATTTACCAATTCGACATCGAAAAAGTCCCAAGTACCCGCGTTAGGGGACTCCCCTTCGATGATGTGGAAGAAGTACATATCGGCAGGGATGCGCTCAAATTCTGCGATTATGAGTTTATTCTCACCAGGCCGAAGCTCGTATGGCTCATTGGGCCATCCATCTAGGCGGATATTTTTGAGGCGATAGGCCCGTTCAAACTGTCGGTCAGTGATCATCAAGGCACCGGGTGTGCCCGGTGCTTCCAGTGCGATCAGGAATGGAGAGCGGCTGATACTCTGAACTGTGAAGGCCACCAACGTGCTATTTTCTGTGATTCTGACCTGATCCACATGCACAAAAGGATCGCTGCGGTAGGTCACGTTGACTTCTGCCCGGTCACGCGAAAAGGTCGTTTTGCGCGCGTCGCGATCTGGCCTCACCCAAGGGGGCGCTGGTTCTCCTCTTTCAAGGGGGGTTGCTCCCTGATTGTTTTCCACCGGACTAGCAGGCGTTACATAAGAATTGGACCAACCCGACCCCGAAGGACTGTTGTCTGGGTAAGGATCGTTCGGTGGAAAACTATTGTTCGATGGAAAGGAATTGGAAGGATAGATCGTTGTAGGATTTGTCGAATTAGAGAAATTATTAGACGGGTAAGGCGAGTTGGAATTGAAGTTTCCATTATTGGAAGGTCGATTGTCCCAAGGCTCTCCCCATCCGTTGGAGACAGTAGAGGTTCCAGACGCGAAGCTTGGCGTAGTGGAAGGGCGAATAGGCTGATCATCCCACGTGTATCCAGCAGAAGGCTCGTTGCTCCCTTCCCGGAGCTTGAGCTGAGCTCTCTCCAGGTTACGCTTAGCTGCTGCGAGGGCGGGATCCACTTGTAAGGCCTCGAGAAAATAGGATTCGGCTGCGCGATACATTCCTAGTTGGGCAGCAGCTACGCCCAAGCTGTTTCGCAAGCTGGCGTTTCCGGGATACTGCTGCGCTGCGATGGCATAGCTTTCTATGGCTTTGTCATAGTCGCCCAGTTCAAAGAGCGCATCGCCCTTGGCTTGATATACCTGACCGTGGTCGCGGTCGAGGGAGATGACTTGGTCGAAAGTTTGGATGGCACCTCGGACATCTCCATTTTGGTACAATTCGAGGCCGCGAACGTATAACTTTTCGGCTTTAAAGGCGCGAATGGTTTGATTTTCCTGACTAATCAGGCAAAAGGGTAAGAGCAAGGCAAACAGAAACAGGGTTGCTTTCATGACGGAGAACGGTGATTCGTATCAAGGATGGTGTGGCAAATACACCTCAAGAAAATGTATGGGTAGATACAATTACTCGCAATTTATTCAAAATTTGCAGGATATACAGTGTTTTCGACTTTTGATAATCTAATATCTGTAATTTTTGCGAAAGTGCGAAGCCCGCCTCACCAACTTTGATAGTACGAGCGCAAAATCTCCTCTGCCTGCCGCTGGAATGGAGTAAAACAAGTGAGGTTTCTGCGCGGATAACTGAGGTCGCTTGGCCATTTCCACCAATAAAGCCCACGGCACTGTGGATGATTTTGAAGGCTTTCTAAGACGATTTGGTAGCAGCGGGCTTGGTCCTTTTCTGAGACGCCGGAATTCTGAGCAGCTGCGTGGGGCGTTTTCCAAGGAGCGATGATATTGCGAAATCCAATCTCGGTGAGCACGTAAGGCTTACCCCACTTAGCCGATTGCGCGTCGAGATCGCGCAGATGCTTCTCCATGGTCGATGTCATTTCTTCGTCGGTGGGGAGGTCCAGGCTGCTGAGAGGGTAGTAAAAGTTGACACCTACAAAATCTAGTGCGTCCGCAAATCCAAGATTTTCTATCTCCTCGCCCCAATTCGCGGCGTAAGTAATGGTGCCGCGGTAGATGTGTCTAATTTTGTGAACAAGATCCCGCCAGCGTTCTGGGTGCTTCAAGGTAGCATAACGAAATTCAGTACCTAGACACAGAATATCCATGTTATGAATTTCTGCCAATAGGGCATAGTGCCTGATCCAGCGATGATATTGGTCAAACCACACTTCCCATTCGGCTTCATTAGCCATGTTCACATCACCGGGCCAACCCCCGCGGACCCACACTTGGGGCTTGAGCATGGTCTTCATCCCCAGCGCTTGGGTGGCATGATGGGAGAGAATCACACTGGCGTCATTTTCTGATCCTGCTCCCCGCGACCAGCGCAATGGCTCAATGCTTTGCGGATTGCCTGTTCCAGTGTAGGGCACAATCGAGATCGCGTTGCAGCCCAATTCGGCAAGATGTGCCAACGATTGTTCTGCCTGCCGCGACCCATACCCGTTGTACACCTGGTAGCCTTCATGAGCGAAGGTCATGCCGCGATGATAGGAAATCTCTGCTTGTCGGATCTCTCCCGGCTTCGCTGTGGTCATTAGGGCATCTTGATATTGTTCCCAGGCAGTCGCAAGCGCTTCATCCTCAGTTGTTGCAGTAAGGGATTTGTATTGGGCGACAAAAGCTTCCTTGCCCCAAAACTCAAGCAGAAATGCCACCCATACGCCTGCGTAGAGATCCCGTACCAGCATAGATTCTTGTTGATAAGCAACTGGATCGAGCATGGTGCGAGGGAGCACTTTTCCTTCAGCCCGTAGCAGGGAGGCCGCCAGACTTTGGTAGCCAACTCGCTGAAAAGAGGGATTCATGACGACACGGAGCCCATCTTTGAAAATTTCTCTCGAAGCCTTTCCCAGACTTTCCTCTTGCCAAATTTCCCATTCCAGCCCTGGATCCTGTTTCAAAAATGCGGGATGGACCAAACGGTGGATCGTTGAGCCTTTTCTAAATCCGGTTTCCATTTCATTTACTTTCAATCCCATCTGTTCGGGATGATCGTAGAGATGATAGTGGATGTGGATGTCAGAGGTGGGCTTTTCCAGCCAGGATTCCCAACGGAGACGCCGCGCGTGGAGCGAATCGACCAATTCGTTTACAAATTGAGGGTCAGGTTGGGCTTCAGCATAGATACTCAGCAGCGGATCTTCCCAGGCAGCTTTTGTGTCATGCGAAAACTCCCAGCGTGCAGCCGGATCGGGTTGCCATTTTTCGGTGTAGTTGCCAAGCAATACGCGCTGAGCGCCATCAAATACCTGATAGTCCCATCCTGACCACGGAAGTCCCATTCTGCCTCGTGCACTTTGCTGTGTGAGGGCGTCCATCAGCGCGGCGTCGCTGTTGGACGTGAGGATAGCGATGGGCATCGAGGGATTTTCTGGGTTGGGATACCACGACAGGAGGAGGCTGTGTTGAAGCTTTTGGTAGTCTTTGTCCTGAAATCTCAGGCCTGTTGGTGTTGCCTGAAGAGGAAGGTAGTCTTTCCACGCTTGCAGAAGCACATGTTGATCCATCCTTCCAATCAAAAACAATGGAGTTTGATACAGAGAGTCAATTAGCGTTGAATCAGATAATTGAAGATCGTCTAAGACGCTGATTTCCAGGTAGCGATTGCTACTGGATTGCTCTTCTGCCCAGGCACGCATGGCCTCGTTTCCGTGTGGATAAACGATGGTCATCTTTCGCAGGATTCGCAGGGTAGCCATGAGTGAATCTTTGCTTGGATGAGGAGAATTGTTTTCCACTGCACGAGCCTGAGTTTGAGATGGTTGGCAAGCCATCTGGCAGATGTTGGTGAGCGTCAGGAGGAATAAAGTCCAGACAAATGAGCGAGCTGGCATGTGATAAAGGGCGTAAGGAATGGCAGAGGTCGAGCGGGAAGGGTTTCTTAAATACTTCTTTACCAGAATATCGGGATGATTTTTCAAAGATGTCAAGATTTTCTACATGGATGACAGAATCAGAGATGGGAAGGCACAAAGCAAAAAAGTCCTCTGGTCATGAGAGGACTTTTTTGAGGTTACATGGCGATCAAATGGACTGGACAAAAACACTCGCTTTGATGCCGAGGTGATCTCAGATTACTTCATGTCGCCGAGGATGTTCATCACTTCATACACGTAGGGATCTTTTTGCAGATCCTTGTACCAACGCTCATAGCGATCAGTCCTCACGCTGTCCGCTCCGATAAACGATGCATCCTGTCGAGGAGAAGAAGCCGTGACACCCTCTATTTCTTTGAACATGTCCCGAAATAACTTGGATTCTTCTTCGAGCACTTTCTGTTCTTCCTGATAGCTAACCAAGTCCAGTGGGTAAGATTTTTGATCCTGCCTTGCTTTCAGGCGGGCTGCATTTTCTTCGATCGCCTGCCACTGGGAAGAGCTGGCCCTTCGGGTTTCGCTCGCTTGGAGAAGCATCTGGCGATCAGGCATGCCTTGCCACTTTTTGTAGGAGATAGCAGGAATTTCATCCCAATCCATGGAGTGAGCCTGCTCTCTTTCGCCGATTTCTAGTTTGCTGTACTGGTCAGGCAGAATAATATCGGGCACCACACCTCTTTGCTGCGTAGCTCCACCATTGATGCGATAGAATTTTTGAATAGTCATTTTTACATCGCCCACGAAGCGCTGCACCGTCCCCTTGCCATAAGAAGTTGTGCCGACCACGATGGCGCGATCATAATCCTGAAGGGCAGCAGCCATGATTTCGGAAGCCGACGCACTGAAGGAATTGATCATGATCACCAGTGGACCGTCGTAGAGAATCGATGGATTGTTGTCAGAGAGAATCTGCGGACGCCCTTCCTTGGAGCGGACTTGCACCATGGGACCACGATCGATAAAGTAGCCGGACATCTCCACTACGTCGCTCAGCGAACCCCCAAGATTATCGCGCAGGTCGATGACGATACCATCTACTCCTTCTGTTTTAAGCTTTTCAATCTCTTCCTTAATGTCGGTAGCGCACCGGCGGCCATTTCTGTCTTCAAAATCAAAGTAGAAGGATGGCAGGTCAATATACCCAATGCGCAATCCATCTCCTTTTTCCAAAATAGCCGACTTTGCGAATGATTCTTCGATTTCCACGACATCTCGCACAATGGGAATCTCGATAATTCTGCCATCAATCTTTTTCACTGTGAGGCGCACCAGAGATCCTTTGGGTCCGCGAATCAATTGGATCGCGTCATCAAGGTCCATGCCCACCACTTCTACTGGTACCTCATCTTCCTCTTGTGCTACCTTGATGATCAGGTCGTTGACTGCGAGCTCACCTTGCTTTGCAGACGCAGATCCGGGCACAATGTACACCACTTTGATATTTCCATCTTCAGGAGAAAGTCGTGCACCGATTCCCTCCAGCTTTCCGGACATTTCGATGTTGAACTCTGTGCGGTTTTTTGGTGGAAAATAACCAGTATGTGGGTCATAAATGCTGAGTGCAGCATTGATGTATTCTGTGCGACGATCTTCTACATTTACTTTGCGAATTCGCTTGAAATAGGACTCTTGGCTTTTGAGAACTAGCTCGCGCGCTGCTTTTTCCATCTCTTCCGGACTCTTTTCTTCGTAGCCCTCCGCCTCTTTATCGGCTTTCTCCTGGCGCGATATCATGTCGCTGTATCTGGAGAGTGTTTGGTACTTGAGCAAGATGCGCCAACGATCGCGAAGCGCATCCTCATCCACTGCATAAGCTTCATGCTCTGGATCGCTGATATAGGTCTCCTGGATGCTAAAATCGAAAGGTTGGTCGAGAATTTCAGCCACATATCCTTCCACTTCATCTACTCGCGCATGGAAAATTTTCACCGAAAGATCAAACATTTCCGTGCTGCCCTCCTCTATTTCATCGTCGAGTTTGGTCCGAAATGGGGCGAGTTGATCAAGATCTTCCTTGGTGAGAAAACGCTTGTAATAATCAAGTGTCTCAAGATACTGATCAAATAATTCCTCTGAAAAGGCATCATCAATGGTCAACGGCTGATAATGATAGTCATTGACGTGCTGCACAATGAGCCGAAGCAGGGAATCTGATTGCCCTTTTGCAGAACCCGGATACCAAGTGTAGGAGCTAAAAAGGACGAATACCGCGATAACGGCTGACGCCAGGAGAATTCTCATCCGCATGTGGTTCACTTTCATAATGGTGGAAGGTATTCGAGTCACACCTTTGATTTTTTTTCGGAGATTACCTCTGTCGGTTTGCCGGACTAATAAACTGAAGTTGCGCTACAAAAGTTCCGTGCACATGGCAAGTACTACCGCAGCGAATAAATTTCAAAGACATCTTAGCACCAAGTTCATCAACCTGATTTGTTCAACGAGATGTCATGTTACGACAATCAGACCAGCAAATTATCAGACAAAATGGGTAAATATTGCTCGAATAAGAAGATAGTTAAGGAAAATGTTGGAATCTTTCACGAAACGTGCTGAATTTTATTTGACAGGAGTTCTCGAATAAGAACCAATCATGCACGTCGCAGAAAAATACTAGGCAGGTTTTTGGAACATTTTAGGCCTATTGTTAGCGTAATGCATCATACGTAAACGCCGAAAGCATAGTTGGTCACTCAAGGGCCTCCAGGAGAATTCGGCAGAGCGCGAACAGCAAGACCAGCGCAGCAACAGTGGAGAGAATGGTGCGAGCCCAGTGAAGCTTGGTCATGGTATAAATCACCTTCGTAGAATATCCTTGCTGGGCGAGCATTCCTTGAAGGGGGCGAATAAACTGAAAAGAGATGACCGTAGCCGCGAGCAGACAACCAAAATGCACCCAAAGTTCCCAGGTCTTCATGTCCCAAGGCTCTAGCAGGATCAGGATGCCAGCCAAGACCAGGGCCAAGCCGCGTGGAATGCGAACTGACCAAAGGATTTTTCGTTGGTGGAGCGATTGATAGTCCTGAAATTCGTTGAGTCCCACTTGAGAGTAAAGCGGGAAGTGAACGAGTTGGAACGTCCAGTGAACACCAACCAGATAAAGGCTAAGCGTGAGGGAAGCGAGTAAAAAGTAAATGTCCATATCATAAAAATATGGAATTCTGCATTAATTTTCACAATCAGCTCCAACCATGACCGACAATTCTGAGTCACTGGGCCAAATGTATGAGGGAACTGCCTTGAACACCACAACAATCCCCCTTCACCTCGACTTGGTAGAAGCCTGCAAAAATGGAGACAGTGCTGCCCAGTCTAGAATTTATCAGCTCTACTCACGAGCGATGTTTAATATCTGTGCCCGTATGCTGGGTGACGATGCTGCTGCGGAGGACGCTTTACAAGAGGCTTTTGTAAGTGCTTTTCGAAAGCTCCATACGTTTGAAGGCCGCTCCACTTTCGGAGCCTGGCTCAAGCGGATCGTCATCAACAAGTGCGTCTCGATGCTTCAACGCCAGAAGTTTGAGTTTGAGCCACTAGAGCATGTCGAAGCCCAAATCGCCGAGCCGCCCCCTGTGATAGATGCTGAGCCGCCAGCGATCGATTCCGCCCTCATTGTGCAGGCGATTGAAAGTCTTCCCGACGGTTGTCGAGTGATTTTCTCTCTGTATCAATTAGAAGGGTACGATCATCAAGAGATTGCAGACATTCTTGGGGTGAGTGTTTCGACCTCCAAATCTCAGTTTCATCGCGCCAAAAAGCTTTTGCAAGAGCGGCTTCGGCCCTATTTGTAAGAACACAACACACTGACCCTCGTCTCACATCGCAATTATTTTCAGGCCACTTTTCAGTCAACCCTGGAGTTTTTCTCCAGCTACCAATCTAAGACTCAGTATGTGGAATCACATCGAAACATATATCCGTGATCATCGCGAGGAGCTCGATCACAAAGTTCCTTCCCCAGAACTATGGGCCAAGATCGCACAAGATCTTGAATCCGCTCCAAAGGGGAAAGTCCGATCCGTAAATTGGCAATGGAATCAGATTTTTCGTGTGGCAGCTGCCGTATTGATGATCATTGCAGGTGCATGGATCTGGTTCCGGGTGGCACCTCAGTCCACTCAACCCATGTCCTCTCTGCTTCCGGCGATTCATCAAATACAGGATGCTGGACCAGAATGGCACGAGGCAGAGCAAGCATATCGAGTGCAACTTGAGGCGCTCGTGGCCCAAGTAGATCAAGACTTGGAACGTATGCCGTTGTATCAACGCCTGCTCCCAAGATTGACTGAAGTCAATCAACGGCTCCAGGAGATTCGGAAGGCACATTCTTTTGAAATCAACCAGGATTCCCTCCTGCAAGAACTTCGCATCCACCAAGCGATCCATGTAGCGTTGATGGAGGAGTTGATCGAGGGGCTATAGAAAACGGTCTTGGGAGATTGTTTTTCCGTGAGCGATCTTTGATCCTGCGTGTTTGGAGGTGCTTGTTTTCGCAGACAAAAGCGGTGACCTTCGTACAAAATTAACACCATGAACTTGTCCCTATTTTTTCGCCATTTGGCCGCTGGCCTTTTCGTCCTGACGTCTTTCACCGCTTGCGACCAAGATCCACCCCTGCCAGAACCACAGGTGGAAGCCCCATTGGTGCAGCTGAGTCACGATGGCTCCAACGTCGACGCGCCGCAATTTCCCTCGGGGGTATATGAAGGATCGGTGCGGTTTACACCAGCTGATTTGGCAGGACTTGATGGAAAATCGCTCGTTGAAGTTATTTTTTACACCTTGGACCTCCCCCGATCCGCAACCCTTCGCATTTATCAAGGCACCGAAAACAACGGACCAAAGGAATTACTGCTTTCTGATGCTATAGGCTCGGAATTGACGTCCGAAAGCTGGCACCGACTCACCTTGGACACGCCCATTGCTCTTGACACTCAACAAGACCTTTGGATAGGATTTCGATTTGATAATCCTGCTGACGCACGGGTCTTGGGATGTGATCCCGGTCCTGCCGCTACGCATGGAGACTACCTCTTCGACAGCAGCGATGGGCAATGGCGGAAGCTGAGCATCAGAACGAACAACGGAATCAATATCAACTGGAATCTGCGCGGCGTTGTACAATAGGGGTAACGAAGGCATATGCTGACAAGGAAACCCCGATCATACCTAGCTTCCGATTCATAGATACATTCTCCTACGCTTTCACATAAGCATCACGCCCATTCAAGACCATGCACGACGGTCTCGAATGGGCGCAGTTTTGTAGCGAAGGCTACTAGCGCGTTTCGCACTGAATTACTCTCGCTTCAGATCGTATTTCTCCAATTTGTTGTACAGATGGCTCCGCTGAATGTCAATGATTTCGGCAGTTTTAGATACATTCCATCCATTTTGCTCCAGTTTGTGCTGGATAAATTCCTTTTCGACATAATCCTTGAATTCCTGAAATTTATCGAAGCGATCGTACATGCCCGGTCCCTTTCGCCGCTTGGGAGGAGTCGCATAATCTATCACGTTCTGAACCGTGATCGGTCCATTTGCGAGAATGGCCAGGCGTTCCACCACATTGTGAAGCTCACGCACGTTTCCTGTCCAGTCTAGTTTCTGGAGCTCCAATACAGCATCTGGTTCCATCTTGAGGTTTCGATAGCCGTATTCCTCTGCGATTTCTTCCAAAAAGGAATTTGTAATCAGGGGGATGTCCTCTCGGCGGTCCGCCAATGGCGGCACATGAATCAGGATCACAGAAAGTCGATGGTACAAGTCTTCCCGGAAATTCCCCCTCTCGATTTCAGTGATCAAATCCTTGTTCGTCGCTGCTACGATGCGCACATCTACCTGGATTTGCTTGTCAGAGCCAATTCGTGAAATACGGCTTTCTTGAAGCGCACGCAGCACTTTGGCTTGGGCACTGAGGCTCATGTCACCGATTTCGTCCAGAAAAAGGGTACCACCATGCGCTTGTTCAAACTTGCCGATTCTCTGCTTGTAGGCCCCTGTAAAAGAACCCTTTTCGTGCCCAAACAATTCTGACTCAATCAGCTCACTGGGAATAGCTGCACAGTTCACTTCAACGATCGGTCCATCGGCACGGGTGCTTTTTTCATGAATCCACCGAGCCACCAGCTCCTTCCCGGTGCCATTGGAGCCAGTCACGAGCACGCGCGCATCAGTAGGCGCCACGCGGTCAATGGTCTCCTGGACTTTTTCCATCACCGAAGATTTTCCGATGATCTCGCGTGTTTTGGAAACCTTGCGCTTGAGTTTTCTGGCTTCGATCACCAGGCCGGTTTTCTCGGTAGCATTTCGGACTGTGAGAAGCAAGCGATTGAGATCTGGTGGTTTTTGTAGAAAATCGTATGCTCCCTTTTTCGTGGCTTCCACCGCCGTTTCGATGTCTCCATGACCGGAGATCATCACGAAAGTGGAGTCGGGCTTTTCTCCGACAGCACGCTCCAAGACTTCCAGGCCGTTGAGTTTGGGCATTTTGATGTCGCAGATCACCGCGTCGTAACTTCCCTGAAGGACTTTGTCCAAGCCTTCCTGGCCGTCGGCGGCCATATCCACCTCATAGTCTTCGTACATGAGGATGTCCTGTAAGGCCATGCGGATGGATTCGTCGTCGTCGATGATGAGAATTTTAGGCATCTGGGTTGTCTAATGTATTGGACGCAAGTAAGCGAATCGAAAAAGCAGATCCAAGAAACTGTATCTTTTTGTGGAGAAAAATCCTGGATAGTTGATGTTTTTTATAGACGTTTTTATAAAAAAATTGCCCCGGACACGAGGCCCGAGGCAAGAAAGGTGCTGATGGTTAGAGAGGGTCGCCGTTTGGCCTCCCTCCGCGTCACCAGAATCAAAACAAATACGCCACGTCCAGTGCGAGATAGCTCACCCTGATGGTTTCGTCGTTACCAGTGTTGCGCTTGTTGTTAAGATTTATTAATCCGCGATGAAATGCGATGTTGAAGCTGAAATTGCCCACACGATCAATGAGCCAATCAGCACCTGCCCCAAAAAGAAAACTCGAGGTGATTGGATTGATCAGGGCCGTGTTCTTGCTCGTCCCGGATCCAAGCTCGCCTGTGGGGCTAAGGCCTGTGTAGATATTGCGGTAGGCAGCCCTCACATCGAGGGTCAATCCAAATAAGCCATTGATATAGACACCATTGCCGATTTCATTGGATCGGCCGCGAAGGGCTATGGGAACTTCAACGGTGGTCGCTACCACATCTTGAGAAAATGTAAGGGAATCAGTAGTCGTGGTTCTGTCAAATCCTTTCCTCACAATGTGCACTCCTGAGTAGATGCCGTAATTGTCGGTGAAGCCATAAGTGGTCATCAATCCGTAGGAAAATCCCAACTTACTACTGACTGTCGTCCCCGGAATCTCGTTGCCATTGTCACTTGTGATAGTGGTGAAGGAGACGAGTGGACCGAAGCGGAGGCCAAGTTTTGGGCCTTTCTGTGCCTGAGCAGCAGGTAAAGCCACAATCAGGAAGAGGATGGAAAGAAGGTATTGCTTCATAAAATTGTTCATCATCGGTAGAATGTTGAGATGAGCTAAAATCAAATGGTGAGTGAATGGTACCCGAACTTAAGTGAAAGAATAGGCCCGACGTTTGGGACACTAGGCGTAATTGCTGGACAATTTGCTAAATATCGTCTATCTCCACCCAGGAAAAGTTAGGAGATTTTGAACAAATGCTACACAGTCGATGCATTCGCACGTAGCAAGGAACAGGGAAGCAAGTAACAAAGTCACAACGAAATATTCGCATCCAACGCTTTTCGCAATCTTTTCTGTAACCTCATCGTTGCCAAATGCCCTATCTTGCGTCCCGATCACTGATCTCCCATGATGAGAATAAATTCCTTTCGTGCCATCGGGCTGTTGCTATTGGGGCTGTGCGCCTTGATATCGCTTCGTTGCGAGGAGCAAAAAGATGAAGATGTCGCAGACATTCCGCTTACTCTCCATGTTACCCGGATCGACAGCCTCATGTGGGCTTTTGGGACAGCCATTCGGCAAGAACCCAATATTTCGCTGTGGGACGCCTGGGAGCGATTCGTGAGACCAGAGCGGGAGTTTTTTGAACAATATCTTTTGCTTCCCGACCGCATCGCCGCTGGACGCGCACAAGACAGTCTTATGACCCTCTATCTGGGTCAAACGTTGCGCGATTCCACTTTTTTTGCCTTGCTGGACACCGTAAGGCTGACTTTCCCCTACGATATGCCCTTGGCTGATCGTATTTCGGCACCGCTGAAGCGCTTGCTCAGCTATTTTCCGGGACTTACGTTGCCACGATTCACTGCCCACGTCAACGGCTATTTTCAAGAGTCCGATTGGAATCAAGTGGACCAGCTTTCTTCTTATCCCGGAATCCTCAGCTTTGGGCTGCATTACTTCATGGGCGAAGAATGGCCCATGTATCCACAAGGGATTTTTGCCTATCAGCGAAGGCGTTTGCAACCCGCGTACTTCGACGTGGTGCTGGTGGAGCAGATCGCAGAAGAACTGGTTGAGCCGCTATCAGAAACCAAGCCGGTTCCGCTTGCGCACCGGGCGGTTCGGGCTGGCATTAAGCAAGTCGTCATGCACCGTCTGCTTCCCTACACCGACGACTCCCTGCTGTTTCGCTACACATCTAGTCAGATGGAGTGGGTTCGAATGTTTGAATCTGCCAATTACAAATTCATGATGCCGCACTTGTACTCTACTGACATGCAGCACGAACGCGATTTTCTCGCTGACAAAGCTTTTACCTCAGAATTAGCGCGGGAGTCTGCCCCACGATTGGCTGAGTTCACAGGTTGGCGCTTGGTAGAAAGCTACTTGAAAAAACATCCTGAGGTCAATTTGGAAGCGCTTTGCGAAGAAGTAGATTATGGAAAAATAATTGCTGGGGCCGGATATAAACCTTGATGGACAATTCCTGATCTTAATTATTAACGATCTGTAATATTTGGCCTGCTTCTGATCCTGAAATCAGCGAGGGCATTCCTAGGTTGCGTGCGCAATTATAGTACGCATGTCAAAACAGCAAATCAATACCATCATCTCCTCCCGCCTGGGCATCAAATCTTTGATATTTGGAATTTTGCTCGGTGTCGTAGGTCTCAGTACATGGATGTGGCTTTACTTTAGCGCTGAGCAGGAAGATGCTGTCTCTGGAGCGTCTCAAGTCTATTTCTTGGAGCCGATGGAGATCAGGTGGGCCGACGATGTGGTGCTGAATCCATATCGAGAGAAGCGGATGGAATGGGAAAAGGAACTTCTTCAACTCCGCTCACTCAAGGTGGAACGGACAGAAGCCGGGGCCCGGGCCGAACGTATGATTTCGCTCTACTTGCAGGCCGAGGACTTGAGCCAACGTCTGGAAACGGTCAAGAATATGGACCCTGCCAAAGCACTTCGCATTCGTCAGTCTCTCATCCGACTCGACACTGAGGCTTCCGCTGTTGAAAATTTGACAGAATGATGCGCACCCACGGCTGTACTGTTTTTCAAGCAAATCTCCTCGGAGGTAGAACTGTGTCCCGGCTTAGCCCACGCGTGCAGGGCTGGTTCATGACCGTCATTTGCCTCCTCGCCATGCCAGCATGGGGCGTCAGCCAATCCAAATGCTCCTATCTGGAGCGAGATACGCTTGCCTGGATGGATGGCAGCGCCGAATCTCTCCTTGGCTGGCACTTGCTGGATCCAGCAGAAGGAGGCAGTTGGCAGGTCGATGAAGGTGACCTTGTGGGGATGATGAACCCCGGAGCGGGGAGTTGGGTGTATGTATCTGAATCAGAAGAAGACGACATCGGACAAGCAATCCTACTGAGTCCCGTCTTTGAGCGGAGCGCCGAGATGAGTGATCTCACCCTACAATTTCTGCTTGCCTTGGCCACCTACGAAGGAGCTGGGCGTTGTGTAGTAGATCTTCACGATGGCGGAGACTGGATTCAAATTTTTGAATTGGACGAAGATTACTACGGAAAAGTGGAGATTCCGCTGGGCCGCTATGCTGGGAAGCTCGTGCAGTTGCGCTTTCGCTTCGATGATGAGGGCAAATGGAGCTGGGGGATGGGTCTGGATGAAATATTGCTCACGGGGCGTCCGGGCTTTTGTGGAGATGGCATCTGCGAAGAAGGAGATGCTTGCCCCGAAGATTGTCCCCCCCAGAATGATGCGCCAGCTTGGATCTCGCTGGGAGAAGACCTCAAAGGAGAGAAAGTCACTTACAAAAAATTCGCGCGAGGCGATGCATGTGACGATTGTAGCGAAGCCCTTCCACTCGGCTTCAACTTTGCCTTTTTTGAAAAAAATTACCAGCAGGTGTTCATTAATTCCAATGGGAATATCAGCTTAGACGCACCACACTACGAGTTCACGCCCGAGCCATTTTGCCAGAACGGTCCACGCATGGTCGCACCGTTTTTTGGAGATGTGGACCTGTCAAAGGGAGGAGAAATTTGGTACTACCTCGATCCTCACAAGCACTACCTGATCGTGACCTGGCTGGAGGTCGGCTACTATGGCTGTGAAGGAAATGATTGCGCAACAAGAAATTCTTTTCAGGTACTCCTCACCGATGGCTCTGTCAGGGAGGTTCGGGGACAACTATTGCCTACAGAAGTGAATGTACTTTTTTCTTATGGCAAAATGGGCTGGACCACAGGAGGAAGTTCAGGCGGGATCCGGGGATTTGGGGGATTTCCGGCGACTGTAGGGATCAATTTTGGAGATGGTCAACAATGCCACGATTATGGCACATTTAATCGTCCAGGGCGTGCGTATTATGGCAACTCGCAAGACGACGGTTGCCCCGCAAACGAAGTTGGGTATTTAGAAGGGAAAAGTTTGTGGGTGAATGCGAAGGAGGGAAAAATGGTGGCACCCACTTTGGTCCTCGATTTGAAAGGAAATACTCAACCCGAGGGGGACTGGCTTTCCTGGCAAACGAATCAACCCGCGACATTCGATTATTTTGTGCTCGAAGGAGGAGAAGATACCTTGAGTCCCAGAGAATTGGCGACTTATTCGCCAGGCTCCGACCCTACGCTCAATCCACAGCCACAAGGATTCGAAGGCAGCTTTCGCATGATGGTGCCGCCCGAAGACCGCACCCAGTGGTATCGGGTTACAGGTGTCACCCATGAGGGTGATTGGACCTACTCCGACTGGGTTCGACTGGGAAAGGTGGCCGCTTCAGCTCATTTTCAGCTGCTCACGTTGTTTCCAAATCCTTTCCAAGAGGAGCCACTGACTGTGTCAATCGACATGTTGTCAGCAGGAAATATCCAGTGGGAGCTCACCAACATGGCGGGTACAAGGGTAGGGCAGGGGAGATGGGAATTACCTGCCGGGCGAATAGACCGACAAGTCAATGTACCGCCTTTGCCTGCTGGTAGGTACGTGTTTACCCTCCGATACCAGGATCATGTGCAGTTTCGCTACCTACTCAAGCAGTAGCCGGTGAAATGGTACAATCAGTCGTCTTTCTCCTCGTCTAGCGGAAAAGGGTGATGCTACCGTTTCGCTCGATGACTTCTCCGAGATATGTCACCCCCCGAAAGGTGTACACATACACCCCTTCGCCCACAGGAACACCATTTCGGGTTCCGTCCCAGCGAATGTCTGCCTGATTGGTTTGGTACACTTCTCTTCCCCAGCGATCATAGACCCGAAAGTTGGTCTGCTCGAAAGACTGAATCACGAGGCGAAATTCGTCGTTTTCGCCGTCGCCATTCGGGCTGAATGCATTGGGGAAATAAGCCACAAAGTCCAGTGCCTCAATAAATCGATAGGTCGTCGTATCGGGACATCCGATGTCATTATCTGCGATCAGGGTCACGGCATATTGCCCCGGTTGGTCGTAGCGGTGCAGAGGGTTCGGATCAGCACTGCTTGCGCCATCGCCAAACTGCCACTCATATTGGCTGGCAAATCGGCTGTCATTCACAAAAGTCACCTCCAGCGGATAAAACCCTTCGGAAATCGAGGGCGATATCGACGCTTGCGGCAAACTTCGTTCGACATACACTTGAATGTCAAGCCGATCTCCTTCACACCCGGTAGGCCCCAGGGGAACAACCCAATAGTCCGAGCTAAATTCTGGATCTACTTCGATGAATGGGAGCAGCTCTCCAGTGCTCCACCGGTAGCCATCGGCGCCGTCCACGTGGAGGATCGTCGATTGGCCAAGGCAAATTTCATAGAATTGATCTCCGCTCAAAGTAGGGATCGTTCGCACGCTCACGAAAACAGAGTCTGTGTTTCGACAGCCTTTGAGGTCTGTACCGATGACATGGTATCGCTGGTCTGAAACAGGTTGAGCCACAGGCGCAGGACTCGTCGGCTGGTCCAGACTAGTGGCAGGGGACCACAGGTAGGTGCTGGCTCCTGTGGCGCGCAAGAAGGCAAGCCCTCGTCCGCAAATGGTCGTGTCGGTTCCGGCATCTACTAGCGGCAGAGGATTCACGACGATTTCTACTTCGTCATCAAGTTGACATCCATTTCCATCCGTCACCAGTACCCGATAAGTTGTGGTGGAGAGCGGATAGGCCAAAGGATCGGCGATGCGGACCTCAGAGAGCGACGTTTCGAGATCCCACAAGTAGTTCATACCGCCACTCGCCGTCAATTGGAGGGTGTCACCCATACAAATTTCGGTATCAGGCCCAGCATTTGCCAGCGGCACGGGAAACACAGTGACCAATTGGCTGGCAGTATCCATGCAGCCGCTCGTGTCAGTGACCGTCACCAAATAGGTTGTGGTCACGCCTGGTAGCGCCCGGGGTTCGGCCAAGTTCAGATCACCCAAGCCCAGGACCGGACTCCACGAGAAAGTGCTAGGCAGACCCCCGATGCTCCCCGCCAGCAGTTGCACCGAATCTTCGGGACACGTAATGATCTCAGGGCCAGCGAAAGCATACATGGTGCGAATGAGCACGGAGTCCGTATTCACACAGCCAAATTGATCCGTGACTGTCACGAAATATCGTGTCGTGGAGTCCGGGGCAGCCTGTGTAAGGGCAGAAGCAGTATTTTCCAATCCCAAGGCGGGGCTCCATTGATAGAGCACCCCACCCGTCGCCAGCAACGTGACCGAGTCTTCCCCACACTGGGTTTGGTCTGCTCCAGCGTCAGGGTTAGGCAGCGGATGGACAGTCAATAACATACTGTCCAGTTCGACGCAGCCGTTTCCATCAACGACCGCTACCGGGTAAAAGGTAGTCTGAGTAGGCCAAGCTAAAGTAGAAGCTGTGCCGGGGGACGAAAGACTATCAACTACCTGCCATTGGTAATCCAACCCGCCCGCTGCAAAGAGCTGAGCCGTGTCGCCAATACACATTTCCTGATCCAATCCCGCGTCGGCCGGAGGGAGTGGATTCACAGTGATTGTGACCATGTCAGTGTCCACACAGCCGAGGCTGTCTGTTACGGTGAGCAGGTATGTGGTTGTTCCGGCGGGCGAAGCCATGGGTGTCGCGATGCTAGGATCACTAAGGCCCACAGCAGGTGACCAAAGGTAACTGGTGCCGCCACTGCCTTGCAGCTGAAAGTTGTCCTCCAGGCAAATGACCCCATCTGGCCCTGCCTCTGGCTCCATAACAATCACTAGAATGTCAGCAGAATCAGCGCATCCCCACACTGCTTCGATTCGCACCGTGTAGGTAGTCGTGGTATCAGGAGATGCCAGCACGTTTGCAGTGTTTGTCGCACTGAGCGCAATGGCTGGGGACCAACTGTAAGCAATTCCTCCATTGGCAAAGAGAGGCACAGATCCGCCCGGGCAGTTCACCGTGTCGTTGCTCACTTGGATAATGGGCAGCACGCGCACGATCTGGTCCAATGAGTCGTAATTGACGCAACCATTTGAGTCGATCACAGTGACAAACAAGCGCCAGGTGCTGTCGAGCGTTGCGCCGGAGTATGTCGGAGAAGCAATGGGAGAAGCGAGGGTCGAATCATTGAAAACAAACCCTGGAGACCAGACAAATTGATTGCCGCCCGTAGCATTGACCACAGTACCTCCGCCAGAGCACACATAAGGATCGCTTCCAAATGTGGAGGTCACAGGCAGTGAGTTTACAGTCATCCGAATGGTGTCGGTATCTGTGCAGCCAGACGTATCTGTCACAGTCACAATGAAGTCGCTTGTCACGGTCGGAAATGCGAGGGTGGAAGCAGTGCCAAGGCTCGCTAAATCGGGCGAGGCTTGCCACTGATAAGCAATGCCTCCGCTTGCCTGGATCAAGGCACTGTCGCCAATACACAGCGCAAAGTCAGGTCCAGCATCTGCATACATCACCCTCACAAAGGCCGAATCCAAACTGGAACAGCCATTACCGTCAGTGACAATCACGCTGTAAAACTGCGAAGCAAAGGGATTCGCGACAGGGTTTGGACTCGTGGGGTCACTTAGCCCTGCCACAGGAAACCACTGGTAGGCCACGCCACCTGATGCGGATAAAGGCACACCAACCTCTCCACATTTGGCGGTGTCGTTGCCCGCTTCTGCAATGGGAAGGGCAAGCACCGAAACGAGCACATTGTCCGTTGCAACACAGCCATTGGCGTCGGTCACCAACACTGTGAAAGTTGTATTGATGTCCGGGAATACCACAGGGCTGGCAAGTGTGTTACCCAAAAGAAAAGGACTGGGACTCCATGCGTAACTGACTCCTCCAGACGCAGTCAGTTGGAGGCTATCTCCCAGGCAAAGCGCTACAGCAGGCCCTGCCTCTGCTACGGGGAGTGCAAGAATATTCACTATCACGAGATCCGTATCTACACATCCACTAGCGTCCGTCACGGTCACGGTATATGTGGTGGCCACAGGAGGAGCTGCCACGGGATTGGCTATCGCAGGATCAGATAGCCCGATAGCAGGTGTCCAACTGTAGGATATTCCACCGCTGGCCGATAAGGGCAAGCTGTCTCCGAAGCAGATCGCTCCACCCGTACCTGCTTCTGCCTGCATGACGGTCACGGTCACTTGGTCGGAGTTGGCACATCCGTTGAGATCTGTGGCGGTGACGGTGTAAGTTGTGTTGACCAAGGGGGTTGCGAGTGGATTTGCGATGGCAGGGTTGGACAGTCCTGTAGCGGGCGTCCACGCATAAGTAGTACCGCCCGTGGCTTGCAATGGAATGGTTGCTCCAGGGCATCTCGTGACGTCGGGACCAGCGTCAACAATTGGCAGCGGGTTGACATTGACCTGCACACTCTCGGTTCTCACGCAGTCAAAAGCATCGGTGATGGCTACTGTGTACAATGTGGAGGTGGTAGGGCTGGCGATAGGATTGGCAATGTTGGGGTTTGAAAGTCCCGTCGCGGGGATCCACGCATAGCTGACCCCGCCAAATGAATTGAGAGGGGTGCCAAGACCAGAACAGATCGTGGCATCTCCTCCGGCACCGACGGGTTGAAGGGGGGAAATGATCACCGTGATGGTGTCATTTGCACTGCTCTGGCAACGGTTGACGTCGCGAACCTGGATCACAAACGAGAGCGTCTGTCCTGCTAGGTTACAAGGTGGAGTCCAGCAGAGAGAAGCGGAGACGGGATTAACAGTTTGAATCGGGAGGAAGGTCGCCGTTCCGCCTAACCCACTCAAAGGCCCCGCCAGTGGAATCAGCGCCAGCGAGTCCAACACATCCAGGTCTTGTCCCGTAACCGTCACGCACATCCCCTGGTTGGGGTTGAGGGTGATAGTGTCGGCGGTAGATCCATTTGCAAACATATGGCTGATGGTCGGGTCATTGATCGGAGCGACCACAATCCACGTGGTGTCAAAAACGACATTGTATCCGGGACAATCAGCCGTATCACGCCCTCCGACGACCATTCGGATCGTTTGTCCTGCATATTCACAGGAGGGAGTCCAGCAGACCGTGCCTACGGCGGGATTGGTTCCTGCTTGCGAGAAAGTAGCCAGCGGAGCCTGAAAAGTACCTCCGATGCCGAAAGAGGCGCTGGCGGGGAATAGCTGGACTGTGGCACTGGGATCAGGGTCACTGAGCGTCACATTATAGCAGACTTGTTCCAGTACCTCTGCCCAGATGGTATCAGGGTTGGCGCCCGGGATGGGCGGCGGATTAGTCGCGATGACGGGTGGCGTGCCTTGAGGGACGCAGTCGATGACCGTGATTTGAAAATCCCTGATATTTTCTCCGATCAAAACGCCATTTCGATATTCTTTTACCGAGACGGCAAACACCGAAAGGCCCGTCTGAGTGGGTGTCAAACTCAGGAGGCCCGACTGAGGGTCGATAGAGAAGTTACCTGAGCCAAAAGGGTTTTGAAAGGAGAAACCGGGAGAAAAACCCACATTGGCATAAGGCGGCGGTCCCATAGGGTTAGCATTGAATCCCCCAACCGATACTACAGGATTAAACTGTGTGGCTCCGGCACCTTGTGTGTTAGTGCCGGTAAATGGCGGCACAATCTGATAGACCAGCGAATCGCCGTCGGGATCGGTGGCGGAGTGGTCGAAATTGAACAACTGCCCGTTGCAAAGGAAAATCGGTGGCACGCTGTTAAATATAGGCATGTTGTTGCAAGTGCCAGCCTCAGGTCCGGGGATGTTCCCAATGACGGTGATCCCTTGGTTGGGAGGCACATTCGTTACAATATTGTTTCTACAACATCTTGCCCAGCCTACAGTAAATCCTCCTGCAAATCCTGGGAGGGTGATGTTTGTGGTGTATTTCACGAATTCTACACACACGTTGTTGGGAATACCAGTACAAGCGTTCCAAAAAACCGGGATAATTTGTACCCCCGTTTGATTCAATGGCACATTGAAAGACTGGTAGAGGGTTTTGTTAATGTTTCGAAAAACGAAAAGACGTATGTTGTTGTCAAATCCCGCCTGGCCATTCACGCAGTCTCGGTACACTGTCACGGTCACTTTATACGTGTTGGTTGCAGGACTTATGCATTCATAAGTAAGTTCCGCTCCCGTGATGTGCGTGGCCATGAGTGGAGCTACACCGACCAGAAATAGCAAAATCAAAAACAGGGAGGGAAAAATACGCATGATGAGAGGGGCTTGCATTCGTTTCAATCTGTAAGGTATGGCGGGTGGGTGCCGCATCTTACACCAACCAATTTATCAAAAAAGCTTTTACCCCTCAATTTGGACCATAAATTCTCTACAAAGATCACCTGAAAACATAGCAAGTCGAATAGCATCCTGCCTAATCCGCTGACATAGACACCTTTGGCATTCTAATACACAACGAGCGTATTTTGTGAAGAATGCAAGCAAGATAATTCAGATTAATAAAGACATCTGACCAAGTGCTTGAATGTCGTCTTTCTTCTGTCGGGACCTCTTGACAAGAAAAATCGCCAGATTTCCATGAGAGGAAATCTGGCGATGGACATGATAGGTCAGCTCTATCTGTCAGGAGAGATAGAGCTGCATGAATAGAATGGTCAACGCAGGATGGTCAAGGTCCCCGATTTCTCGATAGGTCTCCCTTGAAAATCTACGGCACGAACTCGAAACACATAGATCCCTTCGCTGATTTCATTGCCACTGGGACCATTACCATTCCACCGGAAATTTGGGTCTCTGGTCTGATAAATCATTTGTCCCCAGCGATTGAACACTTGAAATTCCAACTCGCGGATTTGATTAGATCCAATGAACAGCTCATCGTTGAAACCGTCGCCATTGGGCGTGAAAGCAGAGGGCACATAGATGGTAATGAGTTCTTTGACTTCAATCACCTCTTGAAGTAAGTAATCGCAGCCATTCGCGTCGATGACTTTTGCTTCCACTTGGTAGATGCCGGGATACTGATATTCGTGCGCTGGCTGCGCTACTTCAGAACGATTTCCATCCCCAAAGTTCCACTGGAAGCTGACAGGGCGCAGGCTCCCTGATACCGCGAAATTGACCACAGCAGCTGGGATCTCTACCATCGTGGCACTGGCTTCAATTTGACCATCCTCATTGTCGAAAATATTCACAGTGATTGGAAGACGACTTCCCACACAGCCAAATTCAGAAACCGGTTCTACGAAGTAAGTGGTGGTGAAGACCTGCGGCGGCGTCACGTAGCTATAGCTGGTCTGGAAGGGCGTCAAATCACTTTCTTGATAATACCAATTCACCTGCACTGAGCTGGGCGCCATCGCCATGAGAAAGCCTTGATCACTGAAGCAAACAGTGTCCGATACCAGCGCAGGATCCAATGGCAGCGCGTAAATATCCACTTCTCGGGTGATGCTATTCTCGCAACCTTTGTCACTCAACACCAGAAGTGTCACATCATAGACTCCCGGCGTAGCATAGCGATGCATCGCTGTATCGCCGCCTTGGGTTTGTGTGCCGTCTCCCCATGTCCAAGTCCAATCTTCAACACGGTCATTGAAGAGGGGATTGAGAATCGTGGATCGGTTGAAGACCACTGCCTCGTCGCTGATACAGGCATTTTGATGCACAAAGCTGGCCTCAGGCAGCGGATATATGTCGATAGATTGAGTGATCGAATCGAGACAGCCATTTTCCGTCTCTACCTTGAGGAAGATTTCATAGGTCCCTTCCTCTACATAATTTAACGTCGGGGAAAGTGCGACACTGGTCCGGTTTTCGGTCCCAAAATCCCACCATTGGCGCACAATGTCCTTGTTAGCTACTACGGTAGAAAGGTTGTTCAGGACAAATTCATCGAATCGACACTGTGGCTCCACCATAAAGTTTGCTACGGGCTTGGGGAATACTTCCAATGTCCGTAGCGAGTCGTCGGTACATCCGAATTCATCCGTCACAGTGAGCCTCACTTGCTTGAGACCGAAGGTGCCATAGAGATGGCTCGGATCAGGCTGGGTCGTGTTGGGACCTGCGGTGGCATCGCCAAATTGCCACTGATACTGTAAGTTCTGCCCCGTTCCATTGAGAGCGGCTTGAGCAAATTGCACTTCCTGGCCATCACATGCTTCCTGAAACTCAAAGGCAGACTCTGGATTTTGATACACAGTAACTTCCTGGCTTGCGCTGTCCTGGCAGCCTGCGGCGGTGGTGGCAATCAGGGAAGCAATGAAAGTACCAAAAGTAGGGTAGATGTGATTAGGTGCTGGGATCGTCGAGCCTTCACCATCGCCATAGGTCCACACGTAGCTGGTTTGGGCGCGGGTCGTGTTTTGGAAAAACACTGGCGCGTCATCACAAGCAGGATCGGCGGTGAAGGTGATCAACGGCAGTGAATCCACGAGCACGGCTTGGGTGAGGGAATCCCGGCAGCCAGCCGTATTCTCTGCGGCAAGTTGAACTTGGAATATTCCGTGGTCGGTGTAGGTATGAATCGGGTTGGTATCAGTCGAAAGGTTGCCGTCGCCGAACGTCCAGGTATAGGATACGACAGAGTCAGTGATCGTTCGATCTAAAAAAGTTGTGGGCAAGCCCAAGCACACGGTGTCCGCGCCAAATGCTACATCCAGACTTGGATGGACGGTCACATCGATGGTATCTCGATAGAGGCAAAAGCCTTGGAGCGCCGTCGTGGTGAGGATATATTGCGAGATGTATTGGGTGGTCGTGAGATTGGGTAGCGTGACATTCGTCAAGGGGGAGGTGGTGGTAGAAAGGCCCAGAGCTGGCTGCCATTGAAAGGTCATTCCAGGCAAAGGCGCACCACTGACCGGGACTGTGACGGTCTGGCCGGGACAGACGGATACGTCATCCACTCGTGGGATCTCAGGTTTGTCCAAAATCTCCAAGATGGCTGTGTCGCGATAGATGTTGGTGCCACAAGAGGCAGAATCCACATAGTAGATCTCGATGAATTCAGAACCTTCAAGAATGGTGTCTTCATAGATAATGATCGGAAGGATGAAACTCGTCTGTCCTGCTGGCATGATAATACTATCGGGCAAGGTCAGATAATCAATTCCTGGGGTAGCGGTCCCCCCCACTGTGAAATAGAAGACAGTGCTGTCGGGCAAAGGCGTGGGAAGCGTAAACTCAATTTGTCCAAAATTGACGCAGCCCTCTACGGCAATATTGGTACCCAACACGGTGGAGTTGGAGGCGGAGAGTTGAAGCGCGGGAGAAGAACACCCGATACCACCAGCCTCCAGAAACACCCCAGAGTCAAGAATGAAGTCTCCCGCGTCTGCGACGGCGATCGTCACGGTATAGGTAGAGCAGGGGATGACGCTGGCTTCGGCCAGTAAAGGCTTGGTCCATGCGTTGTAGGACGTTGTGGTGTTAAACTGGTTGTTAACGTACAATCCACAGTTAACACAAGGTCCTGCGGGAGGGGTGCAGACTGCTGATGGTCCATTGTTGATCGTATTTATGCTCACTGGCGTGGCAGTGCCGGGAATCACCGAGATGTTGGTGCCAGGAGGAGGCCCATACCCGGGTCCACTGATCCAGAATGCAAAAACGTCGTTGAATGAGCTATTTACATATTGTGGATACTCTTCCGAGGCAAACACATAACGGATGGCGATGGTATCACAAAGCGCTGTGATATCAAATGATATCCGACAAGCGTCGTTGGTAGTAAATCCACCAGCCAGCAGCGCATTTAGCGGTGCATATCCAGGCATTCCAAGGCTCGTACTTGCGGTGACGTTGCACGCCTGTAAGCCCGCCGGATTGGTAGCGCCAGCAGCCATTCCGGTGGAGAGCAGCACCCCCCGGTCAAGTCCCATGATGGTGTTCGTGGCGTCAAATTCGCGCATCGCGTTTGTTGTGTCACAAAACTGGTAATTCAGATTACTGATGAAAATGCCATTTCCAAAGAGCGTTTGGAGCATTTCTGTTTTAGTCAGCGTATCTGACACAGTAAGTTGTGCATGGGACCAAGGGACAGCACACAGCATCGCGATGCCAAGGAGAAGGGAATATTTCGCTGAAGTCATAAGGGGTACTTTTCTAGCCAAGGTAAGAAGCTATTTGGTAGTGAAAATAAAGAATCGTGCCTGAAACCTCAAACCCGCTTCTGGTGGGAACTAACAGCAGGAGGCGAATAAGGAGTTTTCCCTACAACCTCTGATGAATAGTACTTGTATCAAAATGGTCTGGAAAGGATGAAGGAAAATTCGAAAAAAAAGAGCGTAATAAAATGCGCGAAAATTAGTAGTTCCCTTTTTCACGACAAATGGCAGTTGTCTGATGGTTTGTCGTCAGAAATGAAGGTCGGAAGAGCAGCCATGAAGTTCTATCGCCTTGATTTCCATTAGTTAAATTACAAAAATGACGAACTGATCCAAATATTTACCCCTTACACGGAGAATGAATGAAGCATACTCGCTGTATTACCGGATTTGCAACGAACTTTGGAAAAAAAGAATTGCTTTCGCCTGCAAATCTTTATCAAACGCCATCATTCAAATGCATCCTGAGCCAGTGAAAATCTGTCACCTTTCTCACTTGGGTGAAGCCGAAGCAGCCCTGCACGTGTGAGCAAAATCAGCAGGCCCGAGGTCTTCCTTCGATTGGTTCGGAGAAGTTTTTGGGCAAAATCAAGGGTAATGTCTGCATGGGTTTCTAGGTGAGCGAGCAAGGCTCTTTCCTGATCGCCAAAGGCGATGCTCACTCCTCGATCTTGCTTTTGGGTTCGGAGCACTTGCATCATTTCCCGGCTGGCCCTGATGCTCATGTCGGCCTGCCGCACAAACCCGTACTTGCGAGCCTCGCCCGATTCGTCGAGGAGCGACAAGCGGTAGGGCTTTTCGGCTCCGTCCATGACCCGATACACCAGAACCTTGCGATTTGAGGTAATGGACACATCCGTGCGAGAATATTCCAGCTTAGGCGTCACATGCTCCGCCAAATAGTTTTCCAGCACATATCCTTCTCCCTCCGCGTCCTTGCACCCGTAGATGGTGCCGTCGTCTTCGACACCAATGATGACTAGCCCACCTTGACTATTGGCAAATGCCACAAATTCGCGCGCGATCTTGTCGGGATGCCGCACTTTTCGTTTAAATTCGATGCCAGGTCCTTCCCCTTGGGCCACCAACCGCGCCAGTTCTTGCCGATCCATATTGGAAATATTGCAAAAAGACTTTAAAACAAAGACCTTTGAACAAAAAAACCTTCCGAAGTCTTTTGGTGAAGTGTTTACGAAAAAGGTGCTGTTCTCAGTGATCTGCTCTTACTTTTTCGCTGAAAATAGGCTTGCAGCACTTTTCATTTTGCTGAGGGATAAAATTGGACCCGAAGTGCTGGGGTTGTATTTTTGCAGGATTGAATGTTCAGGAAGCGTTTTCTTAAAATAGAAATAAAGTGACGTGCCCTGTTCAACAGACTTCCATTTATCAGACTCCATATACAGCGACTATGTTCAATCTATCCGACATGATGGGCAAATTTCAGGAGATGCAGGGCCGCCTGAAGGAGGTGAGAGAGCAAATGGATCACATTACGGTGGAGTCCGAGGCTGGAGGGGGAATGGTGCGCGTCGTGGCCAATGCCAATCGGCAGATCCTCAAAATCGAGATTGATCCGGTGATCGTTGACAAGGAAGATCCTGAAATCATGGCGGATCTCATCACAGCAGCGGTAAACAAAGCGCTTGAGAAGGCAGAAGAGCGGGGCAGGGAAGAGCTGGAGGGAGCTACCAAAGGGATGTTGCCAAATATTCCCGGGCTAGACTTGGGTAAGTTCGGACTTGGCGCGTGATTTCTCATGAGTGATCATTCTCCTTTGGTCTCGTTGCCCGGTATCACGGTCGTCATTCTCAATTGGAATGGGCGCGACTGGCTATCAAAATTTCTGCCGGGGGTGATGGCTTCTAGCTACCCCAACCTGGAGGTGATGGTCGTGGACAATGGCTCCACAGATGATTCTTTGTCATGGGTATCACAGCATGAGCCCGCCGCGAAGGTGCTCAGTTTAGGGAAAAACCATGGTTTTGCGCAGGGCAACAACTTGGCATTATCTCACATTGACACGCCTTATTTTGTACTGCTCAACAGTGATGTAGAGGTCACGCCCGGCTGGCTGGAGCCGCTCGTCGCAGAAATGGAGCGGGAGGGTCCGCAGCTTGCTGCCGCTCAACCAAAGGTGTTGGCCTGGCATCGTCGGGAAGCATTCGAGTATGCCGGGGCTTGCGGTGGTTGGATCGATCGATTTGGATATGCTTTTTGCAGGGGGAGAATATTTGACCACCTGGAGCTGGATCATGGCCAATACGACGCTGCCGAAGATTGCCTGTGGGCGACGGGTGCTTGCCTGATGGTCAGAACGGAAGTAGTAAAACAAGTCGGTCTATTCCACGAAGAATTTTTTGCTCACTGGGAAGAAATTGACTTTTGCTGGCGGCTGTGGAACCTTGGCTATCGGGTGCGAGGAGTTCCCAGCTCGGTCGTTTACCATGTCGGTGGTGGCACCTTGCCCCAAGGCAATCCTCGCAAAACCTTCCTCAACGTTCGGAACAGCCTCGTATGTCTGTTCTTGAATCTTCCCACGCAGTCGCGATTCGGGGTGTTGCTGGGGAGGCTCCTCTTGGACGGCGTGTGGGGAGTCAGGGCATTGCTTCAAAGAGATCTCGTTACGTTTAGCGCGATTCTCAAAGGCCATTGGGCGTTTTTCGGCAAGCTGCTCTTTTGGCAAAAAAAGCGGCGCAGCGTCTATGGCGACCGCTTGCCGCGATCCATGCCCCGCAGCGGCGTGTGGCGGGGAAGCATCGTGTGGGCTTACTTTGTCCAGGGAAAAAAGAAGTTTTCGGACCTCGTCCATCCCTGAGTTCGAGATCTGGAGCGGCTTCAACGCTCGCATTTACTCCACAGCAGCAAATACCCGGAATCCAACCCATTGCGTAGCTCCGCTGTAGGACTCATGCTGGTCCACTCGCAAGTAGTAGGGGGCGCTCTTCCAACTTCCACCTTTCGCCCTGCCGGGTTCCTCGACCATCTCTGCTACATTGCCTCCGATGTGATGAAGGCCCCAGTGGTTTGGGGGAAAAGAATTGACTGGCGCTGTGATCATGTATCCGTCTGCTACCAGGTTGATGCATCGATCAAAATCGGCGTGACTTATGCTGTCTGGACGCAGCAACACGAGATTGGGGTAAGAGAGGTTGAATTTGTAGCCGTGCTTTCTGGCGCGCAGTTCCTGGGGTCGGAACGGGTGTGCTTTTTTTCCGTCCCAGGGAATGAGCGCATTTTCCTTGCCAGCTTTTGCGGCGATGACCCATTCTGCTTCAGTGGGAAGTCGAAATTGAAAGGAAGTTTTTCCAGCTGTTGCACGTGATCTTTCGGTGAGCCACTGGCAATAGCGGCGAGCTTGATCATGGCTGACCCCTACGACCGGATAGTGTTGAAATGCCGGGTGAGAAAAGTAATGCTGCGAAGTAGGTGTTTCCTCGCCTTTTTTGTTGTTCCAGCACGAAGGATCTGGGCGATATACTTCGGCAGAGTCGCCCATGGCCGTCACAAATTCGAGGTATTCGGCCACCGAAACTTCGTATTTATTGGCCCATATCCCCTCGCTTACCAGACGAAACCCTTTTGGGCCGCCCCGTTGTAGTGGCGAGGAAAAACTGGCAAGGAGGAAGAAACTCAGTAGAAAGGTCAAGTTTTTCATATCGGAAAAGGATGATAGCTCCATAACTCCGTACTCCGACTTCGTTACAACATAAGTTTCTTTTGCGATGAGCAGCAAGCCGGGGAGTGACAAAAGAAAAGCCCGCAAGAAGTAGCTTGCGGGCTTGATGTGTTACTGTACAGACGGCTTTACTTTTTCTTTTTTGGAGCGCTTTTTTCGTCGCTTTTGACCGCAGCCTTCACAGGTTTTTTAGTTGCGGTCTTCGTTGCCGTCTTTGCCTTTGCCTGAGGTTTTTCGGGAGGGCTTGTTGCTCCTTTGGCGACTTTCCCCTTAGGACCTGATCGCTTGGGCTTGGTCTGCGCTTCTTCAAACAGCTTTTGGGCGTCTTCCAAAGTAATGGACTCAGGATTAATGTCCTTGGGAATTTTCACGTTTTCACCGTGAATTTTCAGATAGGGTCCCCAGCGGCCACGCAAAATTTGCGCATCATCGCTAAGGGTAACCATGATTTTGTTGGCTTCCTTTTCGCGTTTGAGGTGAATCAATTCTATGGCGCGAGGCAATTCGATCTGAAATACATCGTCGGCCTCTTCCAGCGAAACAAAGAGTTTTCCTAGTTGAACGTAAGGCCCAAATCTGCCAATGTTTGCCTTGACCTCCATCTCCTCAAATTCTCCAAGAGATCGAGGGAGTTTGAATAATTCTAGGGCTTCTTCGAGGGTGACGCTCTCCAATCTTTGATTTTTGCGCAAGGAAGCGAAGCGTGGTTTTTCCTCATCATCGGACGATCCGATCTGGACAATCGGACCGAAACGGCCTAGTCTAGTGAGGATGGGCTTGCCACTGGCGGGGTCGATACCCAAGTGGCGATCGCCGGAGGCGCGTTCCGCATGCTCCGAGATGTGCTTGACTTTTGGGTCAAAGTCTTTGTAGAAGTCATCCAGCATGGAGCGCCATTCCTGCTTGCCATTCGCGATTTCGTCGAATTGGGCCTCCATTTTCGCAGTGAAGTGAAAATCCAGAATTCCAGGGAAAAAGCTGGTAAGGAAGTCATTCACGACCATGCCGAGGTCTGTGGGGAAAAGTTTGGCTTTTTCCGCGCCGGTGATCTCTGTTTTGGTTTGGCTGCGAATCGCTTCTTTTTCCAGTCGAAGCATTTGGAGCTCCCGCACCGTGCCATCGCGGTTGTCTTTTTCGACGTAGCCACGGTTCTGAATGGTCGAAATCGTCGGCGCATAAGTAGAAGGCCTACCGATGCCAAGTTCTTCGAGTTTCTTGACCAGGCTGGCTTCTGTGTAGCGGGGCGCGGGTCTGCTGAATCGTTCGAGGGCTTCCATGTAAGAGAGTCCAAGGATCTCGCCGACTTTCATCGGAGGCAGCACGCCCTTGGCATCTTCATCGTCTTCGTCGTCGGAGCCCTCCATGTAGAGTTTGAGGAATCCGTCGAAAATGAGCACTTCACCGGTCGCTTTGAAAACGGCAGCATTGGTAGATACTGTGATATCCACCGTAGTCTTCTCTAGCTCAGCATTGGCCATTTGTGAAGCCAGTGTGCGTTTCCAAATCAGCTCATAGAGTCGCTGCTCATTGCGGGAAAGGTCAGTTATTTCGCTGACATTGAAGTCTGTAGGTCGAATAGCTTCATGCGCTTCTTGCGCATTTGTATTTTTGTTTTGGTACTGGCGCGGTTCGCTGTAGCGCTGGCCGAAAGACTTGACGATGACCTCCTTGGCTTCACTCCGCGCCTGGTCGGAGAGGGCCACCGAGTCGGTCCGCATATAAGTAATCTTCCCAGCTTCGTAGAGGGTCTGGGCGACACGCATGGTCTGGGCTACCGGGAAACTGAGTTTTCGGCTGGCTTCCTGCTGGAGGGTCGAAGTCGTAAATGGGGCTGAAGGGGATTTTTTGCCCGGCCGCTTGACCAGGTCTGTGATTTTGTACTGCGCACCCAGACATGACTCCAAAAACGCTCTGGCGCTGGGGAGATCTGGTATTTTACTGGCTAACTCAGCCTGAATGCTCGCTCCTGAGGGAAGAATAAATTCGGCACTGATCTTATAAGTGGAAGTGGCTGTGAAGCCTGTCACCTCGCGCTCGCGGTCCACAATGAGCCGCACGGCCACTGACTGAACCCGCCCTGCGGAAAGACCGCCCTTGATTTTGCGCCATAGCACGGGGGAGAGCCGGAAACCCACAATGCGGTCAAGGATGCGGCGGGCTTGCTGGGCATTGACCAGGTTGTGGTCGATGAATCGGGGGTTGTTAATGGCCCTTAGGATCGCTGGCTTGGTGATTTCGTTGAAGACAATCCTTGGGGTTGTTGCCAAATCAAGGCTCAGGGCTTGGGCGAGGTGCCATGAAATGGCTTCCCCTTCGCGGTCTTCGTCCGTCGCAAGCCACACCAAGTCGTGATTCTTGATCAGCTCCTGTAATTCCTTGATGACGTTTTTCTTGTCCGCCAATATCTCATACCGGGGTTCAAAGCCGTGCTCGATATCGATGGCGTCGTCTCCTTTGGGCAAGTCACGGACATGACCATAGCTCGCTTTGACCGTGAAATCCTTTCCGAGATACTTCTCGATGGTCTTTGCTTTGGCTGGAGATTCGACGATGAGGAGGTTTTTAGACATAAACGTTATGCTGTCGGAAAAAATGGATTCGGTGCAATATTAGAAAGATATCCCAGAATGACTCCCCAAAGGTTAGGAACTTTTGGGTTTTCTCTTTTGTTTCCCTTTCAAAATCAAGTCACACTACACATGATGTTGAGCGCATTATCTGGTACTGAGGACCAGATCAGGGTGGAAATCGCCGAGTCGGATGAGGCTTTCAATCAAGTGTTTGCCATCCGCAGGGCGGTGTTTGTGGAGGAAAGCAACGTGGACGAAGAAGACGAATACGATGGCATGGACCACCTTGCGACGCATTTCCTGGCTTGGTATGGCAAGGATCCTGCCGGAACAGCCCGAAGGAGAAGGTTAATCTCAGGCGCCATACGCGTGGAACGTTTCTCTGTCCTGAAAGGATATCGCGGACAGGGGATCGGAAGGGCATTAGTGGAAGCATCTTTGAAGGACCTGCCTGCTGGTCAAGAAGTTGTGCTCCATTCACTCGTGAGCAAAGTTTCTTTTTATGAGCGTTTTGGATTTGTGCCGATAGAAGAGGAATTTGAAGAAGTGGGGTTGCCTCATCGCAAAATGGTGCTGTTGAAACAGTAATTTCTAGGTCCCGGCTGCCCATACGTAAGGCATGTATGGCGCTTTGCAAGGTTCCAGATTCTCCTGCCGTCAAGCAGCTAACCCTCTTCCTCATGATTTCACCGCCTTCTCCTCGCGTAGCAAAATACTTCGACAGCCTGGCCGAGGGCCATGCGAATTCGCTGCTTCGGCAAGCAATTGCCCTCGCCATTCGAACCATCATTTTGGATACCCTGCCCGAGTGTGACGAGCAACTCAAGTGGAATATCCCGGTGTATGTTCATTCGGGAAGTAACCTGGCCTATCTCAACGTGAATGCCGAAGGAGTCTATCTGGGATTCATGTACGGCGCAAAATTGCCCGATCCCGCAGGGATTTTCGAAGGGCAAGAACTGAAGCAGATTCGTCACTTGCGCTTTGATTCTTTGGAAACAGGTCCTTGGGAAGAACTTCCATTTTACTTGCAGGAGGCTGCGATTTTCAATCAGGGCGCTCAAAAAAAAATTCCATAAGTAAAATATAACGACTACCTTACCCGTACCTAGTGAGAGCTGGCTGCGAAGGCGATCTTGAGCAATTTGTTGCCAACTTTCTGACTATCAATGAATTTCTTCTTCGCAATGCCCGATTTGCATCCTGTTGCAAGGCAAAGTAGGCAGCATTGTAGAAGACGTTATCTACTTGCTCCATTCTACCATTCACGAAAAACCTCATGCAGACCCAGGAAATATTGCAAGATGCCAAAGAACTTCGCCTCATCGTGACCAAAGCGATGGAGCTGGTCGAAAAAATGAAGGCCCGCGTGCCCGAAATGGAAGAGCCGGCTGTGAGCGCTCAGTGCAGCGTCATCCGCGCCTTCCTCAACCAATCTGTGCATCACGAAAAAATGCTCGAAGAAATGCTCAACCTGCGCACTACAAACTAGGAACCAGCGACACTTCGACCTATCCAATCGTCCCGGCAATGTTCTCATTGTCGGGATTTTTGATTTCTGTAACGATCGATAAACTTTTTGCCAAAGCAAAGGTCCCAGCCTTGGTGCGGATGCCGCTATTTAAAGCCTGCATAGAAGTTTACTGTTCTAATCTTACCCAAAATGCAGTAGCTTCCACGATCAATTCTACCTCCGAATGGAACCCCATCGCCTCACGATATATCGCGCCTCTGCTGGATCCGGCAAAACTTTCAACCTGGTCAAAGAATACCTTCGCTTGGTGTTGCCATCCCCCCATCTCTACCGAAACATTCTCGCGGTCACCTTTACCAATAAGGCCACCCAAGAGATGAAAAAGCGCATCCTGGACACGCTCTACCTTCTTTCGCAGTCCAATTCCGGCAATGTGTCCCGCGTGCAGGAATATTTCGATATCCAAGAAGAACTGGCGGTCCATCAGCCCGATCCAGCCAGCTGGGTTCCTGCACGTGCTCAGCAGATTTTGCGCAATATCCTTGGCGATTACGGACATTTCTCGGTGAGCACCATTGAGTCTTTTTTTCAGCGGATTCTCCGGGCTTTCGCCAAAGAGCTCGACATTCCGTTGGGCTACGAAGTGGAGATGAAGCAAGACTATGTCCTCCGTCGCTTGATTGAGGAAATGTCGCTGGACATTTCCCAACGTCCTGATTTACAGCAGCTCCTCAGCTCCTACCTGATCCAGCAGCTGGATGATGACAAGGGCTGGGATGTGCTGCGGGAATTGGAAAATTTGGGGAAAGAAATATTTAAAGAAATCTTTGTCGATCAGGTCAAATCCCACATGGATGCCCGGGAAGATGTCTTGGATGACGCCAAAAAGCTGGCTAGCAAAGCTTGGGCACGCAGGCGCAGTCAGGAGGCCGAGTGGCAAAAATTAGCTCAGGAAGCCCTCTCCATCATGCAAGCCCATCAGTTACAACCCGAGGACTTCTTTCGCAGTACGATTCCCAACTTTTTCAAGCGGGTTTCTATGGGCTCCTTTCCTTCTGACTTTGAACTGAACCCAACCACGCTGGCAGCCGTGTCTGACGAATGGAAATGGAAGGCAAAGTCGAAGAAAGCCACGCACGCGAGCATTGATGCGGCGATGAATGCGGGGATGCTGTCGCTGCTGATTCGATTGGTCGATTCCATACAGACAAATTTCCCTGCCTACGCCACCGATCTCCTGATCTCGAAGACCGCCGCCACCTTCGGGCTGTTGGGTTACCTCGAAAATCTCCTCAAGGATTACCGCAACAAGCACCGATTGCTTCTCATTTCGGACACCAGTCGCCTGCTTACCCAAGTTATTCGCGAGTCGGATCCGCCTTTCGTGTACGAAAAAGCAGGGCACTATTACCGCCATTTTTTGCTGGATGAATTTCAAGATACCTCTGATCTTCAGTGGGAAAATTTCTCTCCGCTGATCAAGGAATCCCTGTCTCAGGGGCAGTTCAATTTGTTGGTCGGAGACGTGAAGCAGGCCATTTATCGCTGGAGGAATGGCAACCCACGGCTCATGATCGCCATTGAAAAAGAAAATCCGGCATTGGTACACTCCATCCCCTTGGAAAAAAATTGGCGGACGGATGGCGGAATTGTCAACTACAACAATCAGGTATTTGAAGCAGTCAGCACGTTGTTGTATGGATTTCTGCATCACAAACACGCTGACAGGGAAAGTGCAGCGCTGTTGCCGCTGTTGCGGGATGCCTACAGCGATGTGAGGCAAATCCCCCAAAAAATCAAGTCACCGGGCTATGTGAGCATCCAATTTTGGGAGCAGGAGGAAGGGGCTGAGGAAAAATTTCTCGCCAATGCCCTGCGTCAAGCGCACACGTGGATACAAGAATGCGTGGACAGTGGTTTTGAATTCCGGGACATCGTCGTGTTGGTGCGCAATAACCGGGAAGGCATTGCCCTCGCGAAGTATTTATTGGCTCACCCGGTCCAGCGAGACGAGCAGTTGGTGGAAATCTCGGTGAGCTCCGCGGATTCTTTGCTGCTGGAGTCTCATCCGCAAGTGCGCTGGCTTCTGGCGGCATTACAGCTTGGCTTGTATCCGCAAGACGCGCTCTTGCGGGCCACTTGGCTTGATCTGGACCATCAGTTGGCGCAGCCTCGCGCCGAGTCGATGGATTTTTTGGCGGGCTTGGGGGAGCCGCTGCGCATCGAAGCTCTGCTGGATCGCCTGAAACTTCAGCCACTTTATCAAGCGGTGGAGGAGCTCTTGCGCTGGTTGCCTCGACCCGCAAGCGGCATGGATAGCCTTCAAAATGCCTTTGTTCTAGGTTTTGTCGATGCTGTGTGGGAGTATTCTGGCAAAGTAGATACCAGCATTCCCGGCTTTATGGAGTGGTGGCAGGAAGAGCGCAACACACGTTCCGTGAAAGGAGCCGACACTGGCAATTCTCTCCAAATCATGACCATTCATCAGTCCAAAGGCTTGGAATTTCCTGTGGTGATGCTCCCTTTCGTCAGCTGGGATTTGGGATTGTCTGCAAGAAAATCTCCAGTGGTCTGGGTCAACACAGAGGGAACGGCCTACGAAGCGGATTTTCCTATTTTACCTGTCTCCATGACCAAGCTCACAGGTGAAAGTCAATTTGCGGAGGTGTATCAGCGAGAGGAAATCATGACTTGCCTCGACAATCTCAATCTGCTCTACGTCGCTTTCACTCGGCCCCAACACGCCCTGTTTCTCTATGCGCCCAGTGATCCAAAAGCAGACGTAGAAGCCGAATCTTGGGAAGAAATTGATTGGAGGGAAGGGGGAGAGGAGTCACAGGCCAGAGAAGAAGGTGTCAGGAGGAAAGAAGATTGGAGGCAGATTAATTGGGACAAAATCAATTGGAAAACTGTCGGGGATGTGCTATTTCACCTGAGCCGGAAAGCCACGCAACAACTTGAGCTAAGGGAAGAAAATGATCGCTTTTTTCTTGGCGAATTGGCACTACCGGCTGGGAAAGCAAGATCGCCTGAAAAGGCTGCGAACACGTATTCCCTCGACGCATGGGCTCCACCCAGTCACGCCACGCAGCCCGCAGTTCGGCACCGGGTCAGCACCCTCGCCGGAGAGCCACTGCCAGATCGCACAGGCCTAGTGGAGGGCTTGATACTGCACGAAGCGCTGGAGGACATTTTGACTCGCGCAGACGTAGAGCGGGTAGCTCGTGCCATGGTTCAGCGGGGCAGGTGGAACAAAGACCAAGAGGCATTGTTGGTGAACAAGCTGCGAAGCATCGTGGACTTGGAAGCTGCAAAAGACTGGTTTTCAGGCGAATGGGAGATTCGGTCTGAAGCAGGCATTCTGGACCAAGATGGACTGGAGAAGCGGCCCGACCGCGTACTGATTCGCGACCAGCAAGCCGTGGTCATCGACTTCAAGACAGGATTTCCCCGCAAACGTCACGAACGGCAGGTGCAAAGCTATATGGCGTTGCTCCGCTTGCTGGGCTATCAGCACATTCAGGGGTGGCTCTACTACACCGGAGAAGGGCGGGTGATGGAAGTGATGCCAGCGTGATGGGTCACTTCAGCTCCAACTCGACCCAAACCGGCACATGGTCCGACACTTTGCGGGAGGCTTCGAGAGACTCACAGTTTTGCACAAAATCCACGCTGCCGCTCCTGCGCCAGATAAAAATGGCCTCTGAAAAAAAGATATTATCGATGGCATGATTGAAATATTCCGATCCCACGCAGCTGCGCTTGAGCGTGGTGGGGACACCCCGGAGAGCTGACCGGAAGCCTTTTGCCTTCAATGGTAGCCACACGGCATGATCTTCGCCCAAATTGAAATCTCCTGCAATTATGACAGCCGCCGTGCCGAAACGCTCGGGATATTGGACCAGGTGTTGCAACTCCTCTTCAGGATGATTGTCAAATCTTCTGGCGTGCATGTTCGCCACCCAGAATCGGGTCGTGTCGCCCGTCACGCGAAAGCGCGCTAAGTAGGGTTCACGATCACAGAGCGCCTCCAGTTGTGCATCCAGCCTTGCGGGACTTTGGATTTGAAGTTTAGAAGGTTTCCACAATATCGCGTATCGCTCACTGATGTAAGGCGAAGGGCTGTTGGTTGGGTCGCTGATTCGGTAGTCCCATCGTGCGCCTGTTCGGTTGAGCGCATCGGCCAAGGCAGCTACTTTTTGCGCCCCCGCTGGATCTTTCGCTACGACTTCTTGAACCAAAACCAGATCGTACGCTTGCATGACTTCAACCATCGTGGCAAGTTGTGGCGCTTCCTTTGTCCTTCCCAGATCTTGGATGTTCCAGCTCATCATCGTAAAGCTTTGAGCGGACAGTCCCACAGGGAACAGTACCGTGAAGAGAACGAGTAGGCTGCGATGGATGCGGGAGGATGATACGCCGAGACCAATCATGTGTAATGGTGTTGGGTTGAAGGAAGATGACTGACAGCATTGGTCAGGGTCATGTGTAGCAGATGAATTGAAAATAGGCGGAGCGAAGGTAAGCACGATGCCAGTTATTTATGTATTTTTTCGCTTATTATTGTCATATTTTATCTAGGGCTTTCGGGGGCCAATTTCTCGATCCCAAGGAAATCGAAGATCCGTTCGGCGGGGACATCAACGACATTTTTACAAAGAAAATCACCGAAAATACTGCGAAGCAAGTGCTGAGATGTTCTGAGAGCTTGGAAAAAAAAGATGGATCATCATAA
>DAITMB010000005.1:35400-80004 GCA_036835375.1 Bacteroidota bacterium | reverse complement strand
GAAAAAGACGAAAACGGCCAATATGTCTCGATCAAAGAAGCGGCGCTGATGTACAGCTTTGAGACATATGTTCAAGCCTTTTTGGTGGCCTGCGATGGCAAAAGCTACCTGGAACCCCACACTGGTCTGGGACGTGCTGACATGATACTCAACATCAATGGCAACGAATACGTGGTAGAGGCCAAAGTCTATCGCTACTACAAGCAATTCGAATCGGGCAAAATCCAGCTAGCGCGCTATGTCCAAAGTCTGGGCTTGAGCGAGGGCTGGTATCTGGTGTTTGTGCCAAGCCACCTGGACCGGGTGCGGCTGCGCATCGCTGCGGGCAAAGAGGTCTTCGATGGGGTCGCGATTCACACCTCTCTGGTGCTCTATGATGAGGATCAGGATTTTTGAACGGCGGTTTTTTTCCTACACCTTCCTTATTTTCAGCTTGGGTTCTTACCTAAGCAACGATTTGGCGTAATTCGCCATATGATTGAACTGTTGAGTGAAAATTCTTTGCTGTTGCTATTCATCGTGGCCGGTCTTGGCTACGGGGTGGGGAGTATCAAGATCTTTGGGAGCAAATTGGGTGTCGCGGCAGTGCTGTTTGTAGGCTTATTTTTCGGGGCACTGGACAAATCTCTGTCCATACCAGATGTGATCTTCTTTTTAGGGCTGAGTATTTTTGTTTATACCGTAGGGCTGAGTAGTGGGCCGGGATTCATGGCAGCTATTCAGGGCAAAGCGGGCAAAGGGGAGCTAGGGTTTGTATTGTTGATGGTCCTGCTCTCCGGAGCAATTGCTGTGGGACTTCATTTTCTGTTTGGCCTTTCTGCTTCTACGACGGCAGGTCTGTTTTCGGGCAGCTCTACCAACACAGCGGCATTGGCTGGATTATTGGATTCGATTGAGAAAAATGTGCCTTTAGCCAGTCGTGGAGGCATGTCGGAGGCAGCAGTGGTTGGCTATTCGATCACCTATCCGATGGGTGTGTTGGGGGGAATGATTGCCATCGCCATCATGCAGCGTGTCCTCAAGGTGGATTATGCCGCAGAGGCTCATCGCTTACGGCACGACTACCCGATTGATTCTAGCATCAGAAATGTGACCCTGGAAGTCACCAATTCGGAAATAAGAGGCATTGCAATCCGTGACTTGCTACAGCAGCATGGGTGGACAGCTGTGTTTGGGCGAATGAAGCGGCAAGGGAAAACGACCCTTACCAACTGGGACACGACGTTTGAGATAGGGGATTTTGTTGCGGTCGTCGGGCGGGAAGAAGACCTTGAGGAGATGACGCGGGTGCTAGGTAAAGTATCGGACTTGGAACTGACCCATGACCAATCTGTGTACAGCCATCATCGGGTGTTCATGTCCAACCCAGCCGTTGCAGGCCAAAAAATCGCTTCGCTGAACTTGATGGAGCGCTATTCAGCGATCATCACGCGCGTTCGACGAGGGGACGTGGACCTCCTCGCTCGGGGGGATACTGTGATTGAGCTCGGTGATCGAATCCGATTTGTGTCCCGTGAAAAGGACGTAAAGTCCTTGGTAAATCTTTTTGGTGATTCGTATGAAAGCCTCAGTCAGATCAACCTCCTCTCTTTTGGACTGGGAATGGCCGCTGGTCTGCTTCTCGGGATGGTCACCTTCACTTTGCCGGGTGACATCAGTTTTCAATTGGGTTATGCCGGAGGACCCTTGCTGGTAGCCCTGGTTCTGGGTGCACTTCGACGCTCGGGACCCATTGTGTGGACGCTTCCCTACAGCGCCAACCTTACCTTGCGCCAGATCGGCCTGATCCTATTGCTGGCTTCTGTTGGCATTCGTTCAGGACATACCTTTATCGAAACACTACAAACGGGTGGAGCTGGTTGGATTTTTCTGGCCGGGACTATCCTCAGCCTGAGTACCGCATTGTGCATCCTATGGATTGGATATCGACTCGTGAAGCTGCCGTTTGCTCTTCTCACAGGCATGGTCGCGAATCAGCCAGCCATCTTAGAATATGCCCTGGTTCAATCGCGCAATCAGTTGCCGAATTTTGGGTACGCCATCATGTTTCCCATCGGCTTGATCACCAAGATCGTCTTGGTTCAGATTCTATTTGCCCTGCTCAGGTAGGGAAGCCAAAGGTCATCAAACAAGCTTCCTCCTTCCCTCACTCGACATCTTTCTTAAAAAGGGCAGTGCCGCTGACGGGCGGCACTGCCCATGTTTGGTTTCGCCAACTTATCCCGGCATCATAGATTCGTCCATCCGATAGAAAAACTGCTCACTGGTGATTTTTCCATTTTCTACGCCATAAACACAGATTTCGTCCATGGGAACCCTGCCCACGCCTTTCATGGTGGCATCTAGCCACATCGCGATGGAAAAGTGGTCGTTTGAAATGACAGGGTCTGAGACGCGAATCTCGTGGAGGACTTCCATGGAGGCATCGAATTCAGCGCCTTTTTTACGAATTTGATCGAGGCCTTGAACGCGATGGTTGGGCGCTCCTTCGGGTTCGATGCTCACCACGTTGGGAGCATACAATTCAGCAACGGCTTGTTCAAATTGGCCTTCCCGGCAAAGAGCAACGAGGCGGTGGGCTACTTCTGTTGTTGTCATAAGAAAAGGTTGTTTTGATGGAGAAGAATAGGAGCGATGTAGTCTGGGTAACTTAAAAAGTTTAATAAACTAATGGCGCACTTGCTTTCTGATGTCGATGGCTAAATTAATAAAAAATTTAGCAAAAATGCTATTGTTTCGTGACATGGCTCGGCCAAAATTGCTAAAATTATCTCCCTCCTGATCGCAGCAAGCATGCTTAGCCGAGATCCACCTTAGTCCTCATCCAGCGCTCAAAAGGGGATATTAGAATGAAGAAGCGTGGTCGTTTTTTGATTGATAGATTCGACAGGGAAGGATAACAATCAATTGATTATTAATAGGTTAAGCTGATTTGAAAGCCTGAAAAAATGAAGGGTTCGGAAAGTGAATACCTTTTGTAAAAAAGGGAGTGGGTCGTGCTGCTACTCATAGATAAGTTCACTGTGGCCTTACGGCGTGAAAGCCGTGGAGAGGTTCATCGCCTTGGCTGCCCTCCTTCAGTAGAACTCATTTACTTGGAAACCTGGATGGCTCATCTTCATGAACCGCCCGAAGGTCCTGAAGGTAGAGCTTCCAGCATTCAGGCAAAAAGTTGTTCTATCGATGATATTGGGATCGCTTCTGCATATCTGCGAAAAAGGGCATGACTACTGTCATTTGTCACTTCATCTTCATGTTTACTTTTATGCGACTACTCATCACGTTTTTACTCCTCGCCTGTGTGCCACATCTATCGGCGCAACTAAGTCTGGGACCTAATCTATCGATTTCGGGCCCTGGTGCTGGTTCGGACGGATCCAGCAAGGCTGGCAGCAGCAGCTACAACAGTGTTCGCGATGGTGATTCGACCACTTTTTGGTCGCCTGCAAGCACTACGAACGAACATGTGACGATCAAGTGGAGCTCACAGGTCTCTACAAACACCATCATACTTAGGGAAGTAGGCGACCGTGTGACCAGTTGGACGTTGGAAACTCGCGAAGGCGTCGTCTTGGCTACCGGAACCACCATCGGCACTGAGCTTCAGGTGAGTTATGCTGATGTGAGCACCGACAAAATTTTCCTCTATCTCCACGCTGCCAGTGCCCTTTCACAAATTGGTGAATTTGAGGTGTACAGTGCCACAGGAGGCGGTGGGGGGCCAACTGCATATACCCTGAGCGTCAACAATGCTCCCGCCAACGGCGGCAGTGTGAGCCTCAGCCCCGCAGGAACTACCTACGCACCCGGAACCGTGGTCACCCTCACAGCGACTCCGAGCAGTGGCTATACTTTTGGCAATTGGAACGGGGATGCTAGCGGCACTTCAGCCACCACAACCCTCACGATGAATGGAAATCTCAACGTCACAGCTAATTACCAGCTATCTGGAGGCGGCGGTGGGAGTGATGGGGGGCTTGACTCTTCTCTGGTAGGATACGCTACCCTCGCTGGCGGCACTACTGGCGGCGCAGGCGGCACGTGGATCATTGCATCCACGGGTACGGAGATTCAAGATGCGATCAAGAACAAAGGGACTCAACCCTTGACCATCTACATTGATGGGGTCATTACCCCCGACAATTCCTCCGGCCTCTCCAAAATCGACATCAAGGACGTGAGAGATGTTTCGCTCCTGGGCATGGGAAGTGGAGCGGATTTCAACGGCATCGGGATCAAGATATTTCGCGCAGGGAATGTCATCATCCGCAACCTCAAGGTGCACGAAGTCAGCATCGGAGACAAGGATTGCATCAGCCTCGAAGGGCCAGTCGATCATGTGTGGGTCGATCACTGCGAATTATACAACCAGTTTCAGGGCGTTGGTCAGAATTTTTACGACGGGCTTTTCGACCTCAAGGCAGAAACGGACTTTGTTACTTTCTCTTGGAACTACCTCCACGATAGTTGGAAGTGCAGCCTCTCTGGCAGCTCTGAAAGCGATGTTTTCCCTCGCCGCGTCACGTATCACCACAACATCTACGAGAATATCAACTCGCGCGCGCCACTCTTCCGATCTGGTCAAGGCCATGTGTACAACAACTTTTACAAAGCAGTGGCTTCTACGGCGATCAACTCTCGAATCAATGCCTGTGTTAGAATCGAAAACAACTATTTCGAAGACGTGAACAACCCTTGGGTGTCTGCATACAGCAATGTGCTTGGCGCCGTTCAGACAGTGGGAAATACCCTCGTCAATAGCCCCTTCGACTACAGTCCTAATGACACCCATGAACCACTCAGTTGCACGCTCGAATTGCCCTATAGCTACCTCAGTACCTTGGACAGCGCGAGCGACCTCCCGCTGCTTTTGCAGCAGAATGCCGGTGTCGGTGTGGTGAATTTCTCCCCCTTTGTGACAAGTCTATCGGATGGCATACAAGACCGGTCGATATCTGCCCGGCTCGCTTGGCAGCAATCTTTGAAATTGATCCCCAATCCGTCACAGGGCCGCTTTCAGCTACAGTTTGAGCTGCCGACGAACGACCGAGTTGCTGTTCGGATTTACAATCGGCTGGGGCAACAAGTGGCTACATTGGCGGAAGCCCCTTTTGCTGCGGGTCTTCATGATGTTTGGGTCGAACAATCCTTGTTGCCACCGGGCTTGTATGTCGTGGTTGCAACCAGTCGTCTGGGCAAGGCACAGAAGCACTTGGTCATTCATTAATCTCACTGTCTTCGCTGATACAGAAGTTAACAGCCAGGGATCCATGATCTCTGGTTGTTTTTTTGTTTGTTTTAATCCCAAGAGAATCTCTGATCCTGGGTAAAAGTCTCTTATGGAGCAGTGTAGGAAACTGCTCTCCGTTTTTTGCCTGGTCAATTTGGCTTCGTAAACAATTGGCGCGAACGAATGCAATAGTGTCAAATTGAAAAAATTACTTTTGCCGGGATCACGATTGTGATCTTTATTTGCTGCTGATCGACAAATTCTCAAGAAGCCTTTTCTAAGTGGGATGGTATTCCGAAATTAACTTTTTGTCTCCAAATGAAGATCTAGCACGACATATTTATCCAGAATCGAGTAGAATACGGAAAGTGAATATCTTTTGTAAAAAAGGGAGTAGCTAGCCCTGAATCTCTTAGATAAGTTCACCCAGCCTCAACGCAGAGCAGGTTGCTCATAAAGTTTCTGCCCGACTACTACCTTACTTACTTACCTTCTCTTGCTCTCTTGCATTCATTTGAATCTCTTTGTTCCCCTATGACCCGGACTCGCGACACTCAAGATGACATTTTTGCATTTCCCAACAAGGCGATGAATTCTTGACCTGGACCCTCCCAGTGCAGGGCTGATTTCTTCATCTAGCCTCCCCAGCGATTCGTTCCTCCGGGACGAATGCCGACGTCTTCATGTATGTCCCTTTCATCTGCATGTGATGTAGCTGCAGAAAGGCACCATTGTGTCTGAACGACCCTATCCAGCCCCAACCATGACCATCAATTTGCCGCTTTTTCGTGATCGGGCGGGAGAGTTGTTTCTATTTGTCACTTCATTATCATTTTCAAATATTTATGCGACTACTCATTATTTTTCTACTTCTCGCTTGGATGCCCCACCTGTCGGCGCAATCGAGCTTAGGGTCCAATCTTGCGATAACCGGCCCGGGTGCCGGGTCAGATGGATCCAGTAAAGCTAGTGGCAGCAGCTACAGCAGCGTTCGCGATGGAAATGCGACTACCTTTTGGTCGCCCTCCAGCACTTCTAATCAACATGTGACCATCAAGTGGAACACGCAAGTCTCTTCTAACACTATCATCCTCAAAGAAGTAAGCAATCGTGTGACCAGTTGGCGCTTAGAAACCCGCGAAGGGGTCGTCTTGGCTACTGGAACGACCATCGGCTCTCAGCTTCAGGTGAGTTATACCAGTGTGAGCACGGACAAAATTTTCCTGTACATTCAGACCGCGACTGCACTTCCGCAGATTGGTGAATTTGAGGTATATAGTGCTACCGGAAGCGGTGGCAGCGGTGGTGGTGGCACAACGCCTACAACTCTTCAAATTCAGGAAAGCACCACCGGATTTTGCGCTGTGGACGGAACCATTGATACCAATCACTCAGGCTTCACAGGAAGCGGCTTTGCCAATTCTGACAACGCTACGGGAAAAGGAATCAATTGGGGGGTGAATGTTCCCGCTTCGGGCAGCTACACCCTGCGCTGGCGATTCGCCAACGGCAGCACTGGCGACCGTCCGGCACGTGTGTTGGTAGGCGGGACTCAGCAAGTGAGCAACGTGGCCTTCGGCGCAACGGGTGCCTGGAACGCTTGGGCGCTCACATCTACAGCTACTGTGACCCTCGCGGCTGGAAGCAATACCATTCGCCTAGAAGCAACGGCCAGCGGAGGATTAGCTAACATCGACTGGATTGAGGTCACTGGCAATTCGCCTACAGCCAGCGCATGCAGCGGCGGCGGAACGATCAACTACACCCTCAGCATCAACAATGCGCCTACCAACGGCGGCAGCGTGAGCTTGAGTCCTTCTGGTGGCACCTATGCTGCCGGCACCGTGGTCACCCTCACAGCTACCCCGAGTAGTGGTTACACCTTCAGCAACTGGAGTGGCGCAGCCAGCGGCACTTCGGCCTCGACGACTGTCACGGTGAATAGCAATCTCACTGCCACAGCCAATTACCAGCTAGCTGGTGGAGGTGGTGGAAGTGGTGCCAATTTCGCCTTGGTGGGATACGCCACACTTGCAGGCGGTACTACTGGCGGTGCAGGCGGCACATGGGTCATCGCCTCTACGGGTACTGCCATTCAGCAAGCCATTAACAATAAGGGCAGCGAACCCCTCACGATTTATGTCGATGGTACCATCACACCCGGCAACTCCTCCGGCCTTTCTAAGATCGACATCAAGGACGTGAGAGATGTGTCGATCTTGGGCTTAGGGAGCGGAGCGGATTTTAATGGCATCGGGATTAAAATTTTCCGTGCAGGGAATGTCATCATTCGGAACCTCAAGGTGCACGAAGTCAGCATCGGAGACAAGGATTGCATCAGCCTCGAAGGGCCAGTCGATCATGTGTGGGTCGATCACTGCGAATTATACAACCAGTTTCAGGGCGTTGGCCAGAATTTTTACGACGGGCTTTTCGACCTCAAGGCAGAAACGGACTATGTCACTTTCTCTTGGAACTATCTCCACGATAGTTGGAAGTGCAGCCTTTCTGGTAGCTCAGAGAGCGACACCTACCCTCGTCGGGTCACGTACCACCACAACATCTACGAGAACATCAACTCGCGCGCTCCGCTTTTCCGGTCTGGTCAAGGCCACGTTTATAACAATTACTACAAGGACTTGGCCTCTACGGCGATTAATTCCCGGATCAATGCCTGTGTTCGAATCGAGAACAACTATTTCGAGGACGTGAACAACCCCTGGGTATCTGCCTACAGCAGCGTACTTGGTGCCGTTCAAACCTTGGGCAACACCCTCGTCAACAGCCCATTCAATTATAGCGGAGACATCAATCAGCCGCTATCCTGCACCTTGAGTGTGCCATATAGCTACAGCAGTACGCTCAACAGTACCAGCGGTCTTCCTGCGTTGCTACAGCAAAATGCAGGTGTCGGCGTGTTGAACATCTCCGCTCCGGCTTCAAAAACCAGCAACATTGCCCAAGAAGCTTGGCAAGGCTCGCTCCAAGTGGCACCCAACCCCAGCCAGGGACAGTTTCAGGTGAGTTTTGACTTGAATAGCAGCGATCAAGTGCAGATGCAAATATTCAATCATCTTGGCCAGAATGTAGGCCCGGTGATCAATGAGATGTTTGGATCGGGACATCATGACATCATGATGGATGTTTCTTACTTGCCAGCTGGCGTTTACTTCTTGGTTGCTACCAGCCGTCAAGGCAAAGTCCGCAAGCAAGTAGTGATTCGTTGAGAGGCTGTGTAAACAGTAGATACTACAGCAAGGGATGTCGCGTCCCTTGCTGTTTGTGTTTTGGGGGGATGTGGAAAGTAGGTCAATGGAAAAGCTGATTCGGCAAGTCTCTGTATGGATAGTCAAATCACAGATGGCTTCTCGCAAGTGACAATCAATGAAGGACAGTATATTTTCTTTTTTGAAATAGATAACGCGCAATCAAATAGAAATAGGGCAGATCACTTGCATTCAAACCTCACTGCAAAACCAGTTGTGAGTGATGGGTTCTGCTGGTAACTTTCGGACGAAAAGGAAAATAATGTACTTTGTTTTGGATCCTCTCGGCTCTTTTTATCGATCAATTTCCTCGTGAATTTCATAGAAAAGACCGGAGGGAATGTTTTGGTTTTCAGCTTATTGGGTTTATGAATCCCTTTCTTCTTAGACCTTGATCTTCATCATTTCACCTTCATTTTTCCCATTGAATGAGACTTGCCCATAAAGTTGCCATCATCACTGGAGCCGGGAGCGGCATCGGTCGTGAATCAGCCTTGCTATTTGCCAAAGAAGGCGCGTGCGTCGTCGTGAGTGACATCCATCATTCATCAGGAGAGGAGACCGTAGCCATGATCCGCGCCGCGGGTGGAGAAGCCGTCTTTGTGCACGCCGATGTGTCCAAATCCAGCGATTGTGAAACGATGGTAGCCCGTGCCGAAGCGCACTTTGGTCGTTTGGATGTGCTTTTCAACAATGCGGGCATCATGCACCATGACGATGGGGACAGCATTTCGACCGAAGAAGCCATCTTTGACCTGACAATGGCTGTCAATGTGAAAAGCATCCTGTTTGGTTGCAAATATGCGATTCCTGCCCTTCGTCGTGCAGGCGGCGGCTCTATCATCAATACAGCCTCTTTCGTCGCTCATTTGGGTGCAGCCACGCCACAGATCGCCTACACAGCGTCTAAGGGAGCCGTGCTTTCCATGAGCCGAGAGCTCGCAGTGATCCATGCCCGCGAAAATATTCGGGTCAACGCCCTCAGTCCCGGACCTCTTCGCACCGAGCTCCTCATGAGCTTTCTCGACACAGAAGCCAAAAAGCAGCGTAGGCTCGTTCATGTGCCGATGGGCAGATTCGGAGAAGCCAAGGAAATCGCCCAAGCCGCGTTGTTTTTGGCTTCAGACGAATCTTCCTTCATGACAGGAACTGAATTTTTGGTGGATGGGGGTATTACTGCGGCGTATGTCACGCCGGAATAAACCCCAAAGGCAACACAAGCGTAATGGGCGCGGCTGCTACAAACAATGGGGTCGTTCAATAATCGTCATCGTAGCGGTCGTCCCCATCTGAGTCTTGTTGCTCCACATCTTCATCTTCCTCGTCAGAATCGAGAGCATCAGACATGTATTCGAGGTCGCCATACTTGTCCTCATATTCTTCTCGTGCCGAATCCTTCAGAATCCCGTCACTTCCAAAGTCCACATCGTCGGCAATGATTTGCCGTGCTTGGGCTTGGGTCATTTTCACGAGGTAATGGCGGGTGTCTGTCTCAAAAATGAGCGCGCTCACCTTTTCACCGGCAGCATTGGTGTACGAAATCAGGTGTTGGGCAAATCCTCTGGGATAGGTCAGCTTGATTTGTTCTTGAATATCAGGTTCAAGGCCTTCGTAGCTCTTGATAACCCGTGGTTTGGACGGTTGCATGATGAAAGGTGGAGTTGATGTGAGGCTCAGCGCCGCAAAGGAAGCAAATAAAGTAGAAACAGGACTGCGAAACGAGCAGAACCACCAAAAAACGTTCGCGCTGAGTCCTGAACGCTCCGTAGGGTTGTCGTGCTTACAAAATACATCTTACATGCGGCCAAGCGCTTTGAGGTTCATGTAAGTGAATTAAAGCTGCAAATGTTGGGCTGCCACGCGTACAGTATCGATAAAAGGAGGATTTTTTTTTGCCAAGTCAAAAGAGGCAATTAATTGGTAACTAGGTAGTTAGAGAGGATGGTATCGGCCAGATAGAAAATACAGGATTTTTTTTGTGCAAAAGGGCGGTAAAGGTTATCTACTGCTCGTCTTCCTCACATACAGGCAGAATGCCTATACCGACACTAGGGAAAAGCAACGCTCAGCCATCGGTTGGGCGTTTTTTTTAGTCAAAATGCCTTTTCAACCAGTAGGAACACTGCGAAAAAGCCCACCTGCACCAAGTAGAAAGGGTAAGCAATGGGATTTTTGATATCCTGATCCATCGTTTGAAGCCCTGCCTGCATGATCAAAGCGATCATAAACCACGCGATGTAATTTTGAACAGGAATGGAGTCGTTGGCCCATGACCAAAAATCAAATCGAATGGCCATCGGCTCAATGAGTAAATCCAGCACCACCATCAGCAAGGCACCTACCAAGACGCGCACCCACAATCGCGCAAAGGCTTGCCTTGCAATGATGCCACAACTGTAGGTGAGGAGCAACCAATTGAGTCCGATGAGCGGGGGTACACCCGCGATTTTGGGGCCGAGGGCCGTGTCGTATTGATACACCCCAAACACGATCCCCGTCTGCACGCCCACCAGCTCGACCAAGTAGCCAGCCCAAAAAATCACAAAAGCCACAATCCCAAAATTCACCGTCCAAGGTCGGTGATATAAGCTGAGTAAGCCTGCCGACAGCAGGAGGTTCATGGGAACCAGTTGGATAAATAATTCCCTCGTCGAAGCAAGGTGTAGGCCGATGAGACCCACTTGGTGAAAAATCACTAGCACCAGGACGGCCAATGTCACGCCACGCTGCGTCCTTTCCATGTATTTGTTCCGCTGAGTCGTTTGATGATAGAAAGCGCCCCAATGTACACCATTGTAACCATTTGCAGAGGATGCAGTAACAAATTCCAGCCCACAGACTGCTGAGCGAGCAAGCTGGTGAAGATTCTTCGGCTGCCAATCAGCAAAAAAGCAGTCACGAAACCCCAGGCCGGCATGGTCGGCAGCAGGATGATCCACCCGCCCATTAGAAGAAAAAGATAGATCAATAGGCCCACAATAGATCCTCCAAATCCCGCCAGAATATTCTTACTGAAGCCCTGAAGCCCCTCCCGATAGCTTCTGTACATTCGGCAGCGAATCCAGCCATTCCCCACGAAGGTCATTCCTCTCAATCCTGCCTTCTTGACTCGCTGCATAATGGCAATGTCTTCTACCACGATTGCCCGGGTCTGTTCGTGCCACCGATGTTCCAAGTAGGACTGTCGCTCAAAAAACATGCACTGGCCATTCGCAGCAGCGATCGAGGGGAAGGGAAGGCGACGAATGAGCGCCAGCGGGAGCAACGTGAGCAAGATTTCGTGCATAATGGGCACCACGATTCGCTCGCCAATGCTCAGCATTTCTTGTTCTGGAAACAGCGAAATCAGCGCGAGCTGTTGCTGCTGGGCTTCGTGCAGCAACGCATCCGGCAGACCATCGTGGAGGGAGGAGATGTCAGCATCTAAAAAGAGGAAATAGGTGCCATTCGCAGCCTGAGCCAATTGGTGGCAGGCCCAGTGTTTACCCAGCCAACCTGCTGGCAGGGCTTGACCGCTGAGCACTTGGAGTCGTGGATCCTGCTGCGCATGCTCATTCAATATCTCGGCGGTTCGGTCTTCGGAGTGGTCGTCCAACACGATGATTTCCAAAGCCGGGTAAGTAAGCAAGTCCAGTTGCGCCAATAGCCGGGGCAGATTTGGCTCTTCGTTGCGCGCTGGAATCAGAATCGAGAGGGGCGGCTGAGCGATCCCCTTGGCAATAGGTAAGAGCGGCTGGCTGACCCAGTTGACAAAGGCGACCAAGCTACGGAGCCCGGCAAATCCAATCATGACACAAAGGAGTATTTCCATCATTGCAAACTTGCTGCTCGAAACCGACTCTTGCAACTGGTCGGGGAGTTGCGAGCGGTGGATTGCTCTGGCAAGACTGGGTTTTCTTCAACCATTAACGTATCAAAGAGTATATTTTTACCCTGGAATTCACCGGAATTGGCCCGTATGTTTGTGACTATGAAATGGATTTGGCTTGCGATCTGCGCTACCTGCACCCTGTGGCTTTCCTCCTCTTGCGACCGCCCAGTGAACCCAGGAGAAGAGGGATTGTTGGTATTCTCACGAGATACTGTCATGTTCGACACAGTATTCACCACCTTTCTCACGCCTTCGGAACGCCTGCTCGTGTTCAATGAGACGGGGAGAACCATCACCATTGATCGGGTGTGGCTTGAAAAGGGCAGCGGCTCAGAGTTCAATCTCATCGTAGATGGCATTCAAGCCAACGAGGTGCAAACCCTCACCTTGCTGTCACAAGACAGCCTCCACATGTTCATCAGCCTCAAGTCTCAGGAGCGTGACAATCTGGCGACTGACCGCATTTGGTTTGAAGTCAATGGAGAATTGCAGTTCGTTCCGATCGAGGCATTTATTCTGGATGCCTACTTCCTTCGTTCGCGCATCTTGCAGGAAGGCAATTTTTTGAACATTGAGGGCTTCTTTTTTCGGCAGGACACCGTTCTCACGCCCGACAAGCCTATCATCATGGACGGGCCGATTTTCATTCCCGAAGGTGTCACTGTGACAGTGTTGCCCGGAACCGATATTTTTTTCACTCCTTATCAATTTGGGGTCACCGATAGCTTGGGAAATCCCACTTTCGGGCTTTACTCTTGGCTCATTGTCGATGGGACCCTCATCGCGGAAGGCACGCGCGAAAGCCCGATCAACTTCCAAGGGGCGAGGCTGGACTCACTCTACCAGGAAAATCCTGCTCAATGGCGTGGCTTATGGTTCCGCGAAACAAGCCGAGACAACCGCCTCAAGCATTGCGTAGTCAAAAATGCCCAATTGGGCATTCAGGTCAATGGCCCGAGCATCACGCTCCAGCCCAAACTCACGATCCAGTATTCCGAGATAAAAAACATGGGCGTTCATGGTATTCTCGCTGTAGGATCCGACGACACAGGCACAGCCCTGAGCAGTCCTCCCGCCATTTTCATGGAAAACAGCATCGTGAACACCTGCAAACAGCGCACGCTGGCGCTTCTTGGCGGGGGCCATTATCGCTTCTATAATTGCACATTTGCAAACTACAGCCTGTTTCGCTTTTCCCGCCGCACACCGCAACTCTTGATCACCGACTGGTGGTACATTGATGACCAGACCATTGCTAGCTATCCTACGGACATTGAGTTGGTCAACACCATCGTGTGGGGAAGCGAAGATGATGAAGTCGTATTGGACAGTATCCAGGGCTATACCCGCCTCCTCTTTGACCATTGCCTGCTTCGCGTGGACGAAGAATTGAGGCCCACAGTGCGCTCCTACATGTCGGAAGGCGCAGTGGATCGCGATCCGCTTTTCCAGAATTCGAGCCTGCGCGACTATCGCCCACAAGCCGGAAGCCCGGTCATCAATGCAGGCCAAGATCTGCCCGCTGGGTCTTCTCTCTACCTCGATGACTTCCGCAATCGATCCGACAGTCTTCGTTATGAGGGGTTCGACATCGGCGCGTGGGAGTATTTTCCATTAGAATAGGTTTTTTCGGTTACTTTGTGGCCATTGTCACTCGTACCGAAAACCTATGCAAGACATACAGACCATCATCGAATCCGCCTGGGACCACCGGGAGCTGCTTCAGGAACCACGTACCCGGGAGGCCATCGACCACGTGATCGAAGCGCTCGACAAAGGGCAACTGCGCTGTGCCGAACCCACACCCGATGGCTGGCAGGTAAACGACTGGGTGAAAAAAGCGGTGATCCTGTATTTTCCGATTCGACAGATGCAGACCATCGAATTACCACCCTTTGAATACCACGACAAAATGGCACTCAAGCGCGACTTTCAAGCCCAAGGGGTGCGGGTGGTGCCGCCAGCGACGGTTCGCTATGGGGCATACCTGGCCCGTGGGGTGGTCATGATGCCGAGCTATGTCAATATTGGGGCCTATGTGGATTCTGGAACCATGGTAGATACATGGGCCACGGTGGGGTCTTGCGCTCAGATCGGCAAAGATGTTCACCTCAGTGGTGGGGTAGGGATCGGTGGGGTGCTGGAGCCGGTGCAAGCAGCGCCTGTGATCATTGAAGACCACGCGTTCATTGGGAGTCGGGCCATTGTGGTGGAAGGTGTGCGTGTGGGACAAGAAGCCGTTTTGGGGGCAAATGTGGTGCTCACTGCCTCTACCAAAATCATTGATGTGTCAGGATCTACCCCCAAAGAGTGGAAAGGCTATGTGCCCGACGGGAGTGTGGTAATTCCCGGAACTTATCCGAAGGCATTTCCAGCGGGCGAATACCAGGTGTCATGTGCATTAATTATTGGAAAAAGAAAACCTTCCACGGACAAGAAAGTCTCCCTCAATGATGCGCTTAGGGACTTTGGAGTAAGTGTCTAAATGAAGACTGAGGAGCAAATTTATCGTATGTAGAGGCAAAATGAGAAGTTAATACATGGGAAGAGGTATGCAAAAGCCTCTTCCCGTATAAATTATTTGGAGCCGATTGTTTTAGATATTAGATTTGCTAATCTCTGTTGTTTACCTATTTCTGAAATATCTATAAGGAAAAATTCCCAATAGGTTTCCGGCAAATATCCTTTGGGAATCATGGGAGTTTAAGCAATCTTTGAATCTAGAAGGAATAATTCCTACCAAGCAATGACCGCAACCCTCTTACTTTGCCACTTCACAGTGGACCTTGAGCACAGCCTGAAGCAATGGTGTGGTCAGCAGTTACCGAGCGTATCGATACAATCCTTATCCGGCTTACTCTCCTTGTCCGATTATTTGGGCATGAAACCTCCCTATGATCGCAGGGATTATCCTGCTCCCCATTTGGTGTTTTATTATTTCACAGGAGATATTGATAGCCTGACGAATGAAGTATCTGTGCTCAGAGCGAAGGAATTTGGCAGAAAGGTTCCTTTCATCATCATGTGCCCGCAAAATGATCGCAATTTGATGTCACAGCTCTACCAATTGCCCATTTCGGCAGTGGTGCCGATGCCCGAAGGATCCCAGCGTGATGCTGCCATCCTTCGGGCAACTTTGGAATACTGGACTGGCGTGGTGCAGCTCCCTTTTGTGTGAATCTCTGAAAGAGCTCAACCGCAGCGTTCTAAATTTTTTCCAAAAACATCTCCCGATCAGTTCTGCAAGGCCAACCGTGTCAAGGTGAATGCGTGGATGGCAAATCGCAGTTGCATCGAAAATCTTGTCATCAATTCCATGGTGGTATTTTCCCGCAGATCTTGTGCGAGATGCAATACCTCATGCACCGACCGGAGCAAGTCCAAGCTGCTGTTAATCAGGTCTTCCAGCGATCGGACAACCTGAGGACTTGGTTGTATGAGCTTCACGCGCGAAGGAACCAAGCCTTGGCTCTGCGTGTTCATTCGGGATTGAGGCGCGTAGCCCATGCCGATGAGGTGCTCCGCAATGGTGTCTGTATTGTCGAGGGTCACGCGATCAAGCAAGCCCAGTTTAGGTCCTAATTCGAGGAAGGGTCGCAAGTGCCGATTCCACCGAAGGCTGCGCACGTTGGTATGATATACTTGAAAATCTTGGAGTAAGTCGTCGAGGTGACGAGCAAGCTCATCAGCGTGCTCGGGATATTGGGATTGGAATCGTGTTAATGACATGTGTAGAGATAAGGTTGTTTAAACACTGATCTAACACCATGCCAAGGGGGTATTTCCGCCACAATGGCGCGACACAGTTCGGGCCACGGTCAACCTGGCAGACAAAGCTTGCCATCTTCATTGAGCTGAATGAGTTGCCGATCCAGCAGAAAGCGGATCACTTTCTCTCGCTGGGCAGGGCTTCCTACTTTGCCATATCGCACAATGTCGCGGTATCCCATCGGCGCTTTTCGGAGCATATCCAAGACGTTTTTTTGGATCTGGCTGAATTCATCGTCATTCACCGTAGCCTTATATCGCCCAATGCACACATCGCACACGCCGCATGGCTTGGCATCTTGTTCGCCAAAGTATTCTTGAATCAACAGGCTGCGGCAGCGATCTTGTCGCCGGGCATAAGCCAACATAGCAGTCAATTTTCGCTCGCCCTCCTCCCGCAGGAATTCATATTTGTCCCAGTGGAGCGATTGCTTTTGGAGCAATTGCCGCGCCTGCCAAAACTGAATCACCGGCTGTGCCCGCGGCGCTTGATAAAAGATGACTTGTTGCTGCACCAAGCGATCCATGATGGCCTGCCATTGCGAAGGCTCGATCCCCATCTTTTCTTGCCAGTGATGCGGCAGCAGGCGACACTCTCGTACATAAACTTCCCCGCCGAGGGTTCGCAGCAGGAAATCAAGGAATTTTTCTAGGGAAGGATGCTGCTGCTTATATGCCCAATAGTCGCCGGGGCTGAGTCTCACCATGAGGTAAGCATAGTCGTCGCGATCGTCAGAGATAGCCAGCACCCCCTCCTGATGGAGCAGGGAGAGGCAGCGATAAAGCGTCACAGGCGTGATCTGGGTTTTTTTTGACAGGCCGCTCAGGTCGAGCAAGCGGGGCTGAGGATCAGGGGCTTTGATGGTGATGTGAAATTCGTTGCAAAGGAGATGATACGTGTGGGTGAGTTGTTCCCAGGTGGGATATTGCTGCTTCACCCATCGCTCGAGCGTGTAGAGGTCGGCTGGATTGAGAAAAGCAATGGCCAAAGAGGTAAGTCCATCACGACCGCCGCGACCAGCTTCTTGATAGTAGCTTTCGAGGTCTGCGGGAAGATGGTAGTGAAGGACAAATCGGACGTCGGGCTTGTCGATGCCCATCCCAAATGCATTGGTCGCGGCGACTACCCGCACCTCTCCAGATTGCCAGCGCTCCTGCGTGAGGTGGCGCTGCGAACTTGTGAGGCCTCCGTGATAAGCAGCTGCGCTCACCCCAACTGCCGTGAGTTTGGTGGCCAACTCTTCGGTCGCCTTGCGCGTGCGGGCATACACAATGCCGGTGCCGAGGGTTCGGCGGGCGATCTCCAGAATTCGCTCCGTGACGCGGGTCTCCTCCAGCACAAAATATCGGAGATTGGGACGAGCAAAGGACTTGGCAAATCTCGCGGGCGACTTCAAGGCGAGCTGTGCCATGATGTCTTCCTGCACACGGGGGGTGGCGGAAGCCGTGAGTGCAATGATGGGCACGGCAGGATGCACCTCCCGCAAGGTGGTAATTTGCCGATAGGAAGGCCGGAAATCGTGGCCCCATTGGGAGATGCAGTGCGCTTCATCGACGGCAATCAGGGAAATCGGCATTTTGCCCACCCGCTGCTTGAAGATCTCCGATTGCAAACGCTCCGGTGACAAATACAGAAATTGGTAGGCTCCATTCATCGCTCCTTGCAACTTTTGGTCGAGCTGAAAGCTGTTGAGGTCGCTCGTCACGGAGGTAGCCGCAATGCCCATCCGGTTGAGGCGCTCCACCTGATCTTTCATCAAAGAGATCAGAGGCGAAATCACCAGGGTCAGCCCGCCACGCAGGAGGCCCGGGACTTGAAAACAGACTGATTTGCCGCCGCCTGTAGGGAGTAGAGCCAGCGTGTCTTTGCCTTGGGCGACAGCCATGATGATCTCCTCTTGCAAGGGACGAAAGCGATCAAAGCCCCAATATTGTTGCAGGATGGCGTGTGGAGAGGATTCCGACATAAGAAATGGAGAGACAAGAGATTGTGCCAGGTTGTCGTATCTTTGGCTTCGTTCGATCGCAGGACAGCACAGAAACTACCACACCCAAAGATTCAGTCGATGAAGATAGGGGACGAAATCAGGGCGAACAAATGGGCAAAAAATCGATGTCAGGCTTTTGCCATTTACGGAACCTGCCTGCTGGGAGTCCTTTTCTCTGCGGCGCATCCATTTTATGTGAGCATCACCGAGGTCGCCTATTTTCCGGAAGAGCGCCTGCTGGGGGTGACCATCCGCGTATTTACCGATGATTTGGAGCAAGTTGTGGAGAGCTGGGGAGCCGAAGCGTTGGCTTTGGGCAGCCCCAAGGAGCATGTCCATGCCGATCAATGGCTCGCCTCTTACCTAGACCGCGTGGTCCAATGGCGATTGGCGGGGCAGCGTATCACCCTCAACTGGTTGGGGAAAGAGGTCGAAGGTGATGTCACCTATATGTATCTCGAAGCCAGAGAACTATCGGAGCCCCGTGATCTTGTGGTGCAGAGCACGCTCTTTCTTGATCAGATCGAGACGCAGGAAAATGTGGTCCACTTACGCTGCGGTGACAACATGGCGAGCGTGAGGCTCAATCGCTCGCGGACTGAGGGACTGCTCCAGTGCCCTTAACATTCCAAGGGAAATCGAGCCTGTTGAGCTTTGGGGGTAAATGTTGGCTACATCTCCTTCTTCACATTCAGCGAAATCTTTTGTTGAAAAATACTTCACTCAACATTTCAATGGGAACAAAGGATCTCATGTTGAAAGAATGAGCTACCTTTGGCCGCCCTTGTGAAAGAGGAAGTTGAGAGAGGCTTACGTCAATCTGCATGAAACGCGATCGAAATTTGGTCTTGTTACTGCTCACCACTGTGGGGGCCATGCTCTTGGATCTTGGGGTCGTGGAACACAGTGCCACAGAACTATTTTTCAATTGGGGCTATCACTTGGTGTTGATGGTGTGTGCGGCGCATATCTTCCTGCGATACCTGGCGACCAAAGGAAAGGTGCGTAAGCGAGTGTGGATAGTGGACCTTGTGATGTTGGGGATCATCGCAGTCGTGTGGGGGCATTTTCTTCTCGGAGGGCTTAGCGAAGGCGCGGTGCCAATGGTATATGCGGTGATGGTCGTGATATTTTTGAGGGAGTTGTCACAGATCGCCATTGTCTTTCGGCGATCCTACCTCACGCCTCCTCAGTTGTTCGTGCTGAGTTTTCTCTTCTTGATTCTCATGGGGACGGGATTACTTCTCTTGCCCAACGCGACTGCCAACGGCATTTCTGTGGTCGATGCCCTGTTTACTTCCACCAGCGCGGTGTGCGTGACAGGGCTGGTAGTAGTGGACACGGGAACGTATTTCACCCAATTTGGCCAAGTGATCATCCTCCTGCTATTTCAGCTGGGAGGAATCGGCATCATGACGTTGACCAGCTATTTTAGCTACTTTTTTCAAGGAGGCAGCTCTTACGAAAATCACCTTGCCCTCAAGGACATGGTCAACTCCGATCGACTGGGCGAGGTATTTAGTGTGCTAAAAAACATCTTGGTTCTCACTTTCTCTATCGAAGCCATCGGTGCCATCTTTGTGTACATGACCTTGGAGGAAGACCTGTATGCCTCTGCGGGAGACAAACTTTATTTCGCGATATTCCACGCAGTGTCAAGCTTTTGCAACGCAGGCTTTTCTACTTTGTCCAATAGCCTCTACGACATAGATTATCGCTTCAACTATTCGCTTCAACTTGCTATTTCATTTTTGTTTGTCTTGGGAGGCATTGGTTTTCCAATCTTGTTCAACACCCTTAAGTACCTTCGCTATCAACTGGTAAACAAGCTGATTCCCCTCGGCCTCAACCAGCAAGTCGTATATCGACCTTGGGTGATCAACCTCAATACCCGCATTGTGTTGATCACGACGGCTGCCCTGCTGATGTTTGGTACCGTGCTATTTCTGTTGTTTGAATATAACAACACCCTCGCAGAACACAGCGCGTGGGGGAAAGTCGTCGTGGCTTTTTTTAGCGGAACGGCACCGCGCACTGCCGGATTTAACGCGATTGATACCAGCATCATGCTGCCTCACACGATCATGATTGTGCTGTTTTTGATGTGGGTCGGGGGCTCTCCTGCCTCCACTGGCGGGGGAATCAAAACCACTACTTTTGCCATTGGCACTCTTCATATTCTCAGCATGGCCCGTGGCAAAGACCGGATTGAGGTGTTTAAGCGCCAAATTTCAGATCAATCAGTCAACAAAGCCTTTGCCATCATTTCCCTCTCACTCATCATGCTCGGGTTGACCACATTTTTCCTGGTGCTCTTCGAACCGGATCAGTCTCTCATCGTTCTGGCTTTTGAAAGTTTCTCGGCGTTCTGTACCGTAGGACTGAGCTTGGGCATCACGGGCAGCCTCAGTGACCCCAGCAAAGTCACCCTTGTTTTTGCCATGTTTTTGGGGCGGGTGACCATGCTCACCTTCCTCTTGGCCATTTTTCGGCGGGTGCGCCACCTCAAGTATCGCTATCCTAGCGAAGACATCATTGTAAATTAACGACCTCGTCAACACATGAAATACCTCATCATAGGTCTCGGAAATTTTGGATCCATGATCGCTCAGCAACTCACAGAAATGGGCCACGAAGTGATCGGGGTGGATAGCGACATGGGGAAAGTGGAGTCTTACAAGGAAAAAATCACCCATACCATCTGCCTCAATGCCACGGATCCCATGGCCGTCACTAACCTCCCGCTTCGGGACACCGACGTGATCATGGTGTGTATCGGCGAAGACGAAGGCGCTAACCTCATGGCCACAGCGCTGATGAAGCAACAAAAGCCTAGAAGGCTTATTTCCAGGGCAGTATCTCCCTTGCACGAAACCATTCTACAAGCCATGGGGGTCATGGAAATTGTGCACCCTGAGGAAGAGACCGCCACCCGCTGGGCTAAGAAACTCACCATCAAAGGCGTCGTGGAGTCATTTGAGCTGTGCGACGATTACAACATCGTGGAGGTGGAAGTGCCCACCCGATACAATAGCAAAAGCCTCAAAGACCTTGAGCTTCGCAACAAATACAACCTCCTCGTGCTCACGACGATGAAGGTCAGCGGCGAAAAGAATGCCCTCGGAGTCAATCACCAAGTGCCGCGGATCAAGGGCGTCGCGAATGCCGACACGCTCCTCGAAGAAGGCGATATCATGGTCCTGTATGGGCATATTTCAAATATCAAGCGCTTTGTGCGAGGAGATTAAAGCGAATTTGTATGTGATCCACAAGGAAAGAACCTTGGGCCTTCTGCCCACTTTGTGCTGCATTTCTGTTTGCAATTCTTGTCCCTTGCCATCATCTTTGCGCTAGTGAAAAACACCCGCTCATATCTCCCCTCCCTCGCCGAAACTTTTCGCAGGGAATTTGCGCTTTTTCACGCGCTGCACCACGCAAACCATTCCTCCCACAGGAGGAAATCATAAGTCATATCACCCCTTTGCGGCGCTCGCCAGCCCTCCTGCTCCTTCCGGGACAAAGCAAGCCTATGCCGTAGCGGCGCTCCTCACACAATGGCGCCAGCAAGGATCGGGCTTGTAAAGTATCAAAATTCGACCTTTCCGGCTTCGCTTCTCGCCGCTGCTTTCACCAATGGGCACAAGCTGGCACTGCCGCCGCGTTTCATCGCTTTTCAAAAACAAATCCTTTTCCTTCGGGTCTAAGTCCCACCGAACTACCTTCGTGTGGCTCCGCTCGAGTCATCTTACTCAACGCAAGTACATCATGGAGAACATCCTTCGCATAGGCATTCAAAAATCAGGCAGACTCAGCGAAAAAAGTCTGGGTTTCATCGCAGAATGCGGTATTGCTTTTCCGACAAATGGCGCCAAACTCATCACCACTGCCTCGAATTTCCCACTAGAATTTCTGTTTTTGCGCGACGACGACATTCCGCAATATGTCGCCAGCGGCGTTGCAGACATTGGGATCGTGGGCGAAAATGTCTTGGCCGAAAAAGGCGAACCAGTGGACTTGGTCATGCGCATGGGATTTTCGCGCTGTCGTCTCAGCATCGGTGTCCGCCAGCACGATCACTACCCAAGCGCTGAATTTCTTCAAGGAAAGCGAATCGCCACTTCATACCCGCGCTTGCTCCAGCAATTTTTAGATGATAAAGGCGTCTCGGCAGAGATTCATCAGATCAGCGGTTCTGTCGAAATTGCTCCCAGCATCGGCCTGGCAGACGCCGTGTGCGACATCGTGAGTTCTGGCTCTACGCTGCTCGCCAATGGACTCAAAGAGGTAGAGACCATCTTTCGATCCGAGGCAGTGCTCATCGCGCAGCAAGGCATCAGTCTTGAGAAGCAAGCTATCCTCGACCAACTCTTGTTTCGCATTCGGGCTGTGCTCAAGGCCCAGTCTTACAAGTATATTCTCATGAATGTCCCAGACCAGTCGGTAGAATTGGTGTCGGAGATTCTACCTGGAATGAAATCTCCTACGGTCATGCCACTGGCTACGCCGGGCTGGAGCTCGGTCCACACGGTCGTCAAAGAAGATGACTTTTGGGGGATCATTGAGCAGCTTCAATCAGCGGGTGCCCAGGGAATCCTCGTTTCTCCTATCGAAAAAATGATTTTGTAAGATATGACCGTTCCCTCCATCGACATCGTAGCCTTTCCGGGCCGCAGCCAGTGGCCTGCGTTATTAGCGAGGCCCATACGGTCCACGCAGGACCTTGACAGTCGTGTAAGGCCCATTTTAGAGCAAGTTCGAGCGCAAGGCGACCAGGCGCTGCTGCATTTTACTGAAAAATTTGACCAAGTAGCACTGGAGTCGCTGCGGGTGTCGCCTGCCGAGTGGAAGGAGGCAGAAGCTGCGCTTTCCGAAGAACTCAAGGCAGCCATTCACCAAGCCAAAGCCAACATAGCGTGCTTTCACGCTGCCCAGCGAGAAACCGTGACCGTGATAGAAACCATGCCAGGCGTAACTTGCTGGCGCAAAAGTCTTCCCATTCGCCGGGTGGGACTGTACATCCCCGGTGGGACCGCGCCGCTGTTTTCCAGCATTCTCATGCTGGGCATCCCCGCTGTGCTCGCGGGCTGTGAGTCCATCGTCCTGTGCACGCCACCCGACAAGCAGGGCCACATACAGCCCGCCATGCTCTTTGCCGCGCAATTGCTGGGCATCACACAAGTGTTCAAAGTGGGGGGCGCTCAAGCCATCGCTGCCATGGCATTCGGGACAGAGAGCATCCCGCAAGTGGACAAAATCTTCGGCCCCGGCAACCAGTACGTCACCGCAGCCAAGCAACTTGTGAGCCGGGAAGGTATTGCGATCGACCTGCCGGCGGGCCCTTCAGAACTCTGCGTGGTCGCAGATAAAAGCGCAGATCCTGCCTTCGTCGCCGCGGATTTACTGTCTCAAGCCGAGCATGGCGAAGACAGTCAGGTGCTGCTCGTGACCGATCACCTTGAGATCGCTCATCGCGTCGCCGTGGAGCTGGATCAGCAGTTGAAGCAGCTGCCTCGCAGGGAGGTGGCCGCCGTAGCCCTCGGTCATTCCAGGGCGTTGGTGCTACGCTCAAGGGAGGAAGTCGTGGCCTTGGTCAATGAATATGCGCCAGAGCACCTCATCTTGTCTGTGAAAGACGACGAGCAAATGGCGGAAGAAATCACGCAGGCTGGATCGGTATTTTTGGGTCATTTTGCTCCGGAAAGCGCTGGAGATTATGCCTCTGGCACCAATCACACCTTGCCAACCAATGGCTTTGCCAGGGCTTACAGCGGGGTTTCGCTCGACAGCTTCGTCAAGAAGGTAACTTTTCAAAAGATCACCCCAGCTGGCTTGCAAGCCTTGGGGCCAATTGTGGAAATCATGGCTCGGGCTGAATCACTGGAGGCACATGCCCGTGCTGTCCAAATTCGCTTGGATTCGTTGCGCTGACTTTTCCCTGGATCTCGGCAAAGCCCAGGATCATCTTATTCATCGTGATCTTTTCGAAGACATTTCTCCTTTCAAAAAACGCCACCCAACTACCCATGACCTTACCAGAACAGCACGCTCGGCCACACATCTTGCAACTGAAGCCCTACACCTCCGCCCGGGACGAATTTTCGGGCGAAGCCCACGTCTTTCTTGATGCAAATGAGAACAGCTTTGGGTCTGTGGTCGGCAGTGAATGGCACCGCTATCCCGATCCGCTACAGCAGGCGGTCAAGGAGCGTTTGGCGAAAATCAAAGGAGTATCGGCTGATCAGATTTTTTTGGGAAACGGTAGTGATGAGGCGATCGACCTCCTTCTTCGGGTGTTTTGTGAGCCAGGGAAAGATAACGTGCTGCTTCTTCCGCCCACCTACGGCATGTATCAGGTGAGTGCCGACATTCACAAAGTGGAGACGATATCTGTGCCGTTGACCTCCACTTTTCAAATCAATCGACCGGAGGTACTCGCAGCTATCCAAGCGCATCAGCCCAAACTGATCTTTCTGTGTAGTCCCAACAATCCCAGCGGCAATTGCTTCGATCAGGCCGACATTCGCAGCATCCTGGAAGTCGCTCCGGGACTGGTGGTGCTGGATGAAGCCTACATTGATTTTGCACCGGATCAGTCGTTGATGACTTGGCTGGCGGAATGGCCACAGTTGGTGATCATGCAAACTTTTTCAAAAGCCTGGGGGCTTGCGGCTTTGCGATTAGGCATGGCATTCGCCGACCCTTCCCTCATTCGACTTCTCAACAAGGTCAAGGCGCCGTACAATGTCAATGGTCTGACCCAGCAAAAGGCCCTCGAAGCCTTAGCCCACGAAGCAGAAAAAAACCAAATGGTTCAAGACATCCTCGAAGGGCGCAAAACGTTGGCTCATTCACTTGCTGTTCATCCATTGGTGCTGCGGGTCTATCCCTCTGACGCTAATTTTTTGCTGGTAAAAGTCGTCGATGCAGAAGGGATCTATCACGAACTTTGCCGCAATGGGATCATTTTACGCAACCGAAACCGGGTGATTCTCTGCGAAGACTGTCTCCGCATCACTGTGGGCACGCCTGCCGAAAATCAAGTGCTTCTGCAATCCCTCGACCTCTTGATTCCACAATTTGAGATGTATTCCTGAGCTTGTTGCGTTTTAATGGTTGCTGGAAGCAGATTCACACTGATCCATTGGCTAAAAAAAAGGCGAATCGCTCCGTGCCCCTGCCACTTTCGCTCCTTCATCCTAATCCCTACGGAATGAAACCCATCCTATTCCTTGACCGCGACGGTACGATCATCATGGAGCCACCTGAAGATTTTCAGGTAGATTCCTTCGAAAAGCTGTCCTTCCTGCCGGGAGCGATTCAACAAATGCGTCGAATCCAGCAAGCCCGTGATTTTCACTGGGTCATGGTCACCAATCAAGACGGACTGGGCACAGATTCTTTTCCGGAAGCGGACTTCTGGGGGCCACACTCCTTGATGATGCGGGTGATGGAAGGGGAGGGAATCACCTTTGAGGAAGTGATCATTGACCGGACGTTTGCCCACGAAAACCTGCCTACACGTAAGCCGGGGACTGCATTGCTCCAACACTATCTGAGTGGGCATTACGATTTGGCGAATTCTTATGTCGTGGGAGATCGCCTGAGCGACCTCCAGCTGGCCAAGAATCTCGGCGCCAAAGGGATCCTGCTCGGTCGAAGTGCTGACGATGCAGGAGATGCTTCGGCAGCTGATTGGGCGGACACCCTTGCCCTGAAAGCGCAATCCTGGGAGCAAATCGCAAACTTTTTGTGCCAGTCAAAGGAGCGCCGTGCGTCCCTTCACCGTCAGACAAATGAGACAAATGTCCTCATCGAGCTGAACCTGGACGGCTCTGGGAGGACGAAGCATCAGACAGGGATTGGATTTTTTGACCATATGCTCGATCAATTGGGCAAGCATGCGCGGATCGACCTCGCCGTGGAGGTGCAGGGAGACTTGCACATTGACCCGCATCACAGCATAGAAGACGCCGCGCTTGCCTTGGGTGCGGCCTTTAGGCAAGCACTGGGAGACAAGCGCGGCATCGAGCGATACGGTTGTTTTCAACTGAGCATGGACGAAGCGCTGGCGGAAGTAGCCCTTGATTTTTCGGGCAGGCCAAGTCTTGTGTGGGAAGCTGCGATCCCGGGCGATCGGGTAGGGGAGTTTCCGGTAGAAATGGCCGAACACTTTTTTCGATCCTTCGCCGATGGCGCAGCCGCCAATCTTCATTTGCGTGTCACTGGCCGAAACGCTCACCACATGATCGAAGCGACCTTCAAGGGGGTGGCAAGAGCCATTCGGATGGCGATTGCACGCATTCCTGGAGATGACAGCGTGCCTTCTACCAAGGGGGTGCTTTGAGCGGATGATCGAGGAGGATTTGTGCCGCGCTACGCCATGTCGAGTATTTACTCTGGATCAATCAATCTCGTGATCACGTGTGCAATGCCATTTCGACCCTGCACATTCAGCAAAACAGCGCCGACGGTGTCGTTGATGCTGAGCTGACCTCCGCTGAGAGAAGTGATGCGAAGATCTTTGCCGTCTAAATTTTCATACTCCTTGGAGACATTGTCCGAGAAATCTTGGTAGGTGATGTTATCCACCAAAAGGTGCGTTCTGATCAAGCTTTTTACTTCATCGTCGGACATGGCTTCCAGATCTTCGAATCCTTTGAGGGTAAAATAGGCTTCGAATGCGGTATTAGTGCAAGCCAGCAGGGTGTGTGGGGAAGAACCTCGCAGCAAACCTTGGAGCCCACTGCGGTTCAGTGCTTCGATCAAGATCGTAAAACTACTATTGTACCGCAGCAGATCGTAGATCGTGGGGATGTCTATCACGGCGTTAATTCCATGAATGTATCCCGTTCTGGCGCTGATGTTGGTGTGAATAACTTTGGAGGAATCATTGAAAAAAACGCCAGTCGGCTCTTTCCGCACCATGAGGGTCACCGCTTGACTGTCAGGACTGGCTGGACATGGCGTGCTGAAATAGCCTGTCTGAAAGGTACCAAACTCTATCGTACTAAACTGCATGTGGTAGCGAAGCAAAAAGCGGAGCGACAAATCTGGGACATCATTGATAGAAGCGAAATTATTGGCGCTGAGCCATTTGTCAAACGCCTCGTCCGTCGGGGCAAGGAGGGTAATGAAGAATCCGGATTTGATATCTTCGTCGTATCCGGTCCGCTCTAGCGCTTGAGTTAATTGGGTAAAACGGCTGTCTTGGCTGAGGACTTCCCAGAAATCAGGACCTTCTGGGGCATCAGGGAGGCATCCACCCAGGAGGAATCCTAGAGAGAGAAAAAGGGCAAATGGGCGTATTCGGTTCATGTCGGGAGGCTAAATCTGTTTTGAAAAAAAATGAAAAAAAGCAGCGTCAATGATAGATAAGAAATCTTCCCCACAACGAGAAGTCTGCCTCATTAGCTGCTTGACGATGACGTTCATGTAAAGTGAAAAAGGACAATGTTTCGTGTCACCGCGATGTGTAAACGACTATGTCGTTCGACTATTTATAAAAATCAACACTCCCAATGTGGTCCTTGTAAATTCTCACATTCGTCCTGAAGCGAATTCGTGGTGATGCCCGAAAGAATAACATGAAGCTGAGGAGAAATCACAGGCTGCGATGACAAGCGCCTCACGGAGGCTTCCTGCCTGAATTAGTCCGCCAATCCTTCCAAAAATCGAAAAGAAAGGCCCGCAGTCCACCAGCGGCCGGGCATTTGCGCCCCTAGCAAGTCAGCGTAGGACTCGTTAAAAATATTGAACACCTGCGCTTGTGCGACCACGCGCTCGCCGATCAAATTCACCCGACCCTGGAGGTGCCACACCATGAATTGCGGGCTCAGGGTTGCCCCGATGGCTGCTGCGTTGCCTGCATCTCTCTGCCGGTAAAGCCCCTGTATCCCCAACGAAAAGCGTTGATGCAACCACATACCCCGGGCAGTCAGTTGGTGTCGAGCCGTGTTTGACAAGTATTTTGATACTTGCCCGGCAGGAGCATCCACCGCCAAAAACGTGTAGCCAGCATCCAAGACAAGGCTTCCGCCCGGACCGCAATCTTTTTTCCATTGTAGGAATCCCTCAGCACCAGACACATTGAGTCGAGAGAGATTGTTCGCAAACAAGTAGCTCTCGCCGGGCGTAAGGTTGCCATTGGCAGGAATATTTTCATAAGACGTTGGCAGATAATCGATGAGATTTCTGCCTTGGCGGTGAAAGAGGGTGGCCGAGAAACGAAACCCTCGGTACGTGCTCACATCTATCCCCATTTCATAGCTCCAGGCACGTTCGGCCTCCAAAGCAGGATTTCCCAAGTTTCTACCGCCAGTGAGCGGTCCGGCCAAGTTCGTGGAGATGAATCTTTCAGTGTAATCTGCTGCTCGGATGGTTCTGCCCACGGCTGCTCGAAAGGTTGCCCAAGAGAGGGTATAGCTGGCACTCGACTGCGGGGTCATTTCGATTCCGTAATTTTGATCACGGTCTGTCCGGAGGCTTCCTTGCAGGTGGAGGCGTTGGATCGGCTCCCAGTACAGCATTCCATACAGACCCTGATGATCGTCGCGATGGTCGCCACGGTCACTGCTGAGAATGCTGCGCAGGCTGGCTTGCCCTCCGAGCGCCCAGGAAAGTCGAGAAGTGATTTCCTGCTGGTGGTGGAGATTGGCATTGAGAAAGCTTGTCTGGTGAACATTGGCCGGGAAAGCGGGATTAAATAAAAAGCTATCGCTTGAAGATAAATAACTGACGTCCAGTCGCGTATTGCTGTTTGAGCGCTGGCGTTGTAGGCGAGCTTGGTTCCACCAGCGCCCCGTTTGTTCACGAGACTGATCCGCCGGGCTGACTGTGTAAAAGTATTGCGCTTGGAAAGTGCGCTGGTCCCAGCCGGATCGAAAAGCGAGGTCCCATCCCTTTTCAAAGGCATATCCTGCCGATACCGTCACAGTCTGGGTCCGAAAATCGGCTCGTTCTCCCGATGGCAGCGGGTGCCCTTCGCTCTGAAACCACCTGCATCCCGCCCCGACTCGAAGTTTTTTTCGTCGGCTCCACATACCAGCCTCCCCGCCGTAGAGCGCATGTTGCCCCGTCTGAAGGGACATCATCGCCCGCTGCTGAGCAGATGCCTCGGTACTGAAGCTTCTGGTGATGATGTGGATCAATCCCCCCACAGCATCCGGACCATACTGTGCTGATGCAGGGCCTCGGAGCACCTCGATTCGCTCAATTTCGTCGAGGGTCACAGGCAAATAGGTCTGAAAATGGCCTGTGAGTGGATCATTGATCCGCATTCCGTCCATGAGAATGAGCACTTGGTTGAAGGTGCCTCCACGCATCGAAATGTCTGCCTGCACCCCAAAAGCGCCCCGCGCCTGAACTTCTACTCCCGGCAGAAAGCGCAGAAGCTCATCCAAAGAGCGGACAGGGAGCGATTGAATTTGTTGCCGATCGATGATCGTGATGAATCTGCCCATCTGATCGCTGGTCAATCCCAGGCGGGAAGACTCGATGCTGACGGTGTCAGAAAGGTATTCGCCATCCTGAGCCTGAAGCTCCGTCGGCAGCAACATGCAGCACAGAGAGACGATGGTGAGGATACAATTGCGCATGTTCTGAAAAGATAAAGCGTGTCGCATGGCGTTCAGAAGCTAAGTGTTCATTACAAATGTGCTAAAGCTAGCTTGTGACGATGGCTGGGTCAATGGTTCAGGGAAACAGTGGAATGATCTCTGATTCAATGCCTTGCGTGCTAAGGTGGAGCTTTCCGATGGTGATGGGCAAAGAAAATCTTCGCGGACCGGCACTCCCAGGGTTGAAGTACAGCACACCATTGCGCTGCTCTTGGCTTGGCTTGTGGGTATGACCAAAAATCACAGCGCTCATGCCCGCCGCTGCCGGATCCAAGTCGAGATCCTCTCTGTTATGGACGAGGTAACACCAGTGGCCAGCGATTTCCACCACACGGGTGGCAGGCAAACGGGAAGCCCATTCGGGGCCGCGATCAATATTGCCTCGAATTGCGCTGAGGGGAGCCAAAGCTTGGAGTGCATCAAGGATGGCGGGGTCGCCTACATCTCCTGCATGAAAGATGTGTGCTACGCCTCGGAGGGCTTCAATGGCTTCAATGCGAAGCAGGCTGTGGGTATCGGAAATGACGCCGATGGTCATGCCTCTTTGAGCAATAGCATGCTACCGTAGGAATAGCCGCCACCAAAGACTGCGACGACGAGCAAATCCCCAGCTTGGAGCTCCTCTTGGTGTTCGGAAAGCGCGATGGCGCATCCTGCGCATCCGGTATTGCCGTATTCCTGAATGTTAGAGAGGACCTGCTCCATGGAAAGTCCTAGCTGCCTGGCGACATTCTTGCTGATGCGAAGATTCGCTTGGTGGGGCACAAAGTAGCTCAGGTCTGACAGCTGAAAGCCATTTTTTATCAACAACTCCAAGCTCGTGCGGGCCATGTAATCGCAGGCGTTGCTGAAGACATCCTTGCCGTGTTCCATGATGATGCCACCATGACGAGGCCGCAACACCACACCCTCAATGCCTTTTCCCACCAGCGCAGCTCCACCAGTGACCAAGTCCAAGATTTTCAAATCCGAAAAAGAACTCGGCTCGCGTGTCACGACCAATGCCGCCGCACCATCTCCCCACAGGTGGCCTGCCTGGGGATCCGATTCATTGGCGTAGAGGGAGTTGTGCTCAGCGACGACCACGAGTGCTTTGCTGGCTTTACCCATCGCAAAGTAGCCTTGGGCGATCTCAATGGCATTGAGCAGGGAGGAGCAGGCGGAGGAGATCGTCACTACAGGAATGTGGTTCACGCCGACTTGATGCTGGATGATGTGTCCCATGGTGGCGACGGTATCATAGGGGGAGTAAGTCCCTGCCACAATCAAATCGATTTCTGTAATGGGAAAAGGAAGCTTGGGTTCTAGCCGCTTCACCGCTTCCACAGACATGGTATGTGTGTTTTCGTCAGGGCCGGCTTTGCTTCTGGTCTTGATTCCTGTCCTTGCTTCAATCCAGTCTTCGGTCACTCCATTGATAGACTCGAAGTAGGAATTTGGCACCCGGAGGGAGGGGACATAGTGAGAAAGAGAGGTGAGAAACATGCTGTTTGTCGATCGAAGTGAGAGGACTCACTACGTGTGTATGGCTGACAAACTTAGAAAAATCTCCTAATATACCTACGGTTTTTCGCTCGGCGTATGAATGGGTAATCACTTCTTTGTTAGGCCATTATGCCTAAATATTTGCTGCGTTTCCCCACGTGGTTGAGCTTCAGGGCAGAACGCCAAACTATTCTGGCCAAGTTTATTTTTAATTTGATTTTCGAATCAATTTGAAATATTCTTCTCGATCTTTTCCTACAATCCTCACAAGATAGATTCCTTGTTCCAGATCGTGTCCTGTCTCATAAATCGTCAATCCTCCAGACCTGATTTTGTACAGTGTGCAGGGGACCCGCTCGCCACGTAAAGTGAACACTTGCACAGCTAAGTCCTTGTCATAAGACTCCACTACCAAAGTCTCCAATACCTGCGGGGTCGTCATTGGATGGGAAGGCTTGGTATGTCCTGATTTCGCAGGGTCATTCTTTGCGATTGCGGGACAAGGGCAAGCAAGTACGGCGGCGATCAAAAACGCAAGTGTCAGGAATAAACGTGTTGGCATAAGTTCTGAACAGATGGATTACCCTCTCCGTTTGCAGAATGTGTGCCAGCGTAGGTACGTCGTCAAATATGCGCAATTGACCAATGAGGTAATGTTTTCGAGGCGGCTGCTGGCTCAGTCGCTTTCAGGCATGGGGGAGATCTTTGCCAAAGCTTCCCAATCCAGCACAATGGGCGGATTCACAAGTTCGTAACTGGTATTGAGATTAGCTGCATTCACGAAGGAGATCTCTTCTACTCTTGTGATGCCATAGCCCTCATGAATGTGCCCGAACACGTGCAAGCGGGGCCGTACCTCCCACACTTTGGCATTTAACTCTTCGCAGCCCACCAAGCGTCCGTCAAAGGTGAGATCCCGGATGCCATACACAGGCCCGTGGGTGAGGAGTATGTCTGTTTCCAAAGGGATGGGAACCCAGTGCCTCCGAATGTCTTCGCCCCGATGGCGGTTGAAGGCCCAGTCATAAAACCATGGAGTCACTGGAGAACCCCAAATGTGAATACCTTCAATCGTGACGCCGTTGTCGTTCAGGTAGTGGATCCCAGCGGGAATAAGTTCCCGAAAAAAACTCGGGTTTCGCTCGGCTAAGAAGTCGTGATTGCCAGCGATGAATACCTTATGTGGATGGGGCAAAGAGGCAAACCAATTTAGGAAAGAAACGATTTCCCAAGGCTCTCCCTGTGAGGAAATATCTCCTGCATGTAATAACAAATCTCCAGTAGGCACGGCCATCTCATGATGCTTTCCATGCGTGTCGGACAAGCACACAATCTTCATAGAGCCATGAATGTATCACCTTTTTTTTATAGATGATCATGGTACTACTGAAAATTGGTTTTTGCTCAATCAATAGGCACTTTCTGTGATCGGGCGCGTCTGAAACTGTGAAGGAAGGCTGGCTAAAAGGAGGAACACAATGTTGGCACGTCGGTCTGAGCCAATTCGACAGGGCGGATGTCCTTTAGCGTTTCAGCTTTAGCCAGGTCGGAGCACCAGACCGAGACCACCAGGCACTTCGCATCATGTCTTCTGTGCGATACTCGGCGAGATCTTCTTTGCTGTGAAAAAAGCGGAAAGGAAGAACGTTTTCCATCCTTTTTTCTGTGCAGTACAGTCGAAAAGCTTCTTTGGCCTGGTCGAGTTGTTTGCGATTGAAGAAGGGCGTGCCCATGAGGTGAAGTTCTCCTTGATCTTTCAGCAGGGAGAGACAATGCCGGATGGTCCCGTGGAGGTCTTCGACCCAAGGCAGCACATCCATCAATATGATATGATCGAAGCTTTCTTTTTCCAGCTTAGATTGGCGAATGTCGCCTTCCAGAAAAGAAACACGACCAGATTGGAACATTTTCTTGGCTGATGTCACTTGGGCTGGATCAATGTCGATTCCGAAGACTTTCCCCGAAACTACCTGTGAGATCTTATGAGACAGCCATCCGCTACCGCAACCCGCATCCAAGATTCGAAGATCACTACCGGGATTGGTTTGAAGGTAGGATTTCAGCTTGTCCCACAGCAAGGCTTTTTCCTTCCATTCCTCTTGGTGGAGATTATAGAAAAAAGTCTGCGGGAACTCTTCTATTTCAAGGTCATTCCAGACCCGATTGTCTTTTTGTCGCCAAGTGTGGAGCACTTGAACCAGCGGCTGGTCTGGTGGCACTTGCTCTGGAGGCGAAATAGGGGTGGACTCGGCGGTCTCCGAGTGGGACGATGGCGCGGACTGTTTGCTTTTCCTCGCTCGTCGCACAGGCTTACCCTTTGGGGCATTCATTTCGTCTGGGTCGGCAAGACTTGTTCCAGATTCGATTGTGTATTCAGTCACAGCAAGGGAAGTGGATGGTGGCACAAAGAGAGGGCGAAGAGCAGATGGTCGTCGTGAGCGAATGGGCTGGTTTTGAAAGACTATCTCCGATAGCAGGGATGGTAATTTCGACATTTCCGCCACAGGAACACCATTTTAACTCGCCAAACGGATCTAAAGTAAGAATGATGTGGCAATCGTCCAGAACTCTACTGTCTTTGATTCTGCCCGACAATGCAAGTGGCTCAATCACTTCGGCCATCCAGCGCTCACAGTTCCAAGACTTGGGCAAATAATAATACTGGTAAACCAACAGGAAAACAATAAAAAGAACGCCTATAATGATTCCCGAAAAGCCTAGGAGGTAGGTAATTTTGCGAAATGAGGGGTTGTGGTTGATCATGTCATGCTAAACCCAGACTACTGGAAAAAGGCTGGCGAATCCAAGTCGAAATTTGAAAGAAGAATTTTCAGAAAGAACGCATAAAAATTTGTAAATCAATAAGTTGTGTCCGAGGTGAGTCATCTTGCCAACCCCAAACATTTCAATAGGTAGTGCCTGTGGCACTTGAAGCTTGGTGAGGGCTCCTTACAAGGAGGATCCAGGTCAGTCGGCGAAGTAATGGTCAATGGCACATTTTTCTCACGATTTTAAGACAATGCTCAATATAGAAAAAAATCAGTTATGGCATATCTATCCTCACAAACTATTCGAATCAGCATTTCCAAATATTCGGAAATTAGAACAGAAATATAAGGGTTCGGCTTCTCAAAAATGCTCGCTCGTGAAAGTCACTATTTCGCGGTGCATAAAAGGAAATTACTAAGCACAAGGTGGGGGTATTCCAAGAGAAGAGAAAACTTCTTTAGCTTTCATGACACGGACAACATATCCCTTTCACAGTGGAGTTGTCTCAGTGCGGGTGGAGGATATACCTAATTGCCTGGTGTGGGGACGCGTTTTTTTTTTCAAATTCAGGAAAATGGCCTATATTGGCCCAAATTTCTAGGTTTTCGAGCAAAAATACTGAAGCAATATGTTTGATGTATTTGATAAAATCGACCGCAACATGGCCACAGATTTGGGGCAGTATGCCAGTGTAGGACACGGATACATTGCCTACCCAAAGCTCGAAGGTCAGATCAGTACGAGAATGAAATTTCGGGGAAAGGACGTATTGGTGTGGTCTCTGAATAGCTATCTGGGCTTGGCAAATCATCCAGAAATCCGCAAAGTGGATGCCGAAGCCGCCGCAGATTGGGGACTTGCCTACCCAATGGGGTCGCGCGTGCTGACGGGAAACAGTGACTATCACGAAGAATTTGAGCGGCAAGCAGCGGAGTTCATGCAGAAAGAAGATGCTTTTTTGCTCAACTTTGGGTACCAAGGCTGTCTTTCCATCATACATACGCTCACCGATCGCCGCGATGTGATCGTGTATGACCAGCTCTCTCACGCCTGTATCATGGACGGCATGAGCATCAGCTTGGCCAAGCGTTTTGTGTTTGCTCACAATGATATGGAGCAACTCGAAAAGCGTCTTCAACAAGCCAAACGAATCACGGAGAAAACCGGTGGAGGGATCCTTATTATCACCGAAGGCGTGTTCGGAATGAAAGGAGATTTAGGTCGTTTGGACCTAATTGCAGAATTGAAAGAAAAATATGGAGCCCGGTTGTTCGTTGACGATGCGCACGGTTTTGGCGTCATGGGCGCAACAGGGATCGGTACCGGAGAGCACTTTCATGTGCAAGACAAGATCGACGTACTCTTCAACACCTTTGCCAAATCCATGGCGGGCTTTGGTGCATTCGTCGCTGGTGACAAAAAAGTCATCAACTACCTCCGATACAATATGAGAAGCCAGATCTATGCAAAGGCTCTTTGCATGCCGATGACCATCGGCGCGATCAAGCGACTCGAAATGCTCAAGACCATGCCAGAACTTCGTTCAAAGCTGTGGCACATCGTCGGAAAATTACAAGCTGGCCTACGCGAAAGAGGGTTTGATATTGGGGTCACACAGTCACCTGTGACACCTGTGTATCTCCACGGTTCAGATATTGAGGCGATGGGAATTGTGGTGGACTTGCGTGAAAATCATGGCATTTTTGCCTCAGGGGTGGTCTATCCCGTGGTCGAAAAAGGTGTGATTATGCTTCGACTTATTCCCACTGCCGCTCATACAGATGAGGATGTTGATTATACTCTCAAGGTATTTGAGACCATTCGGAACAATATGGAGGCAGGAGTATATAAAAATCTTCCCCAGACAACTATTTCTCTACTGTAAATTTGGGGGATCAGGATTATTTTGTTAATTTGAGTTTAAGAACCCAACTTCGTTTCAAATGGAAAAGTACAAAACACTGAAAGATCTCGTCCTCTCTGTAGAGGATGACTTTGTAAAGTTCTACGATAAAGGCAACAAAGCTGCCGGAACTCGTGCACGGAAAGCCATGCAAGATATCAAAGTCATCGCCCAGGACATCCGTAAGGATATCCAAGACAGAAAAGTAGACTAATTCCTCCCCTTCGAGCACGGCACGTGCACGCGTAAACGCTGGAAGGATGTGAAGTATTCAAACGAACCGGCCGGAAGTAAACCTTCCGGCCTTCCGTGTTTATAGCCGTTCAATTCTATTTGCACTCCGCTCCTTATTTTCCTAAAGCGGAATCTCCAGCCATTTCTCAGTCGGCAGTCCATGGATTCAGCATTCTGTTCCTCAGGCTGCGTGGACTTGCAAAGAGAAAAAATTTCAGGAAAATGGCACCTAACCAAAGGTGGTAGGTTTGGTTGTCAACTTTCGAAGGCGCGGTTCCACGCGATGGACATTTGCTCGCGCAAAGTATCGCTTGCAGCGACCAAAGGCAGTCGGACTGTGGCTTCGCAAAGCCCTTGAGACGCCATGGCAGCTTTCACTCCCGCTGGATTTCCCTCTGCAAAAAGAAGGTTCATGAGCGCTAACAGGCGATATTGCGCTTGGCGAGCCAAGGCGAAATCTCCTGAAAGGGTAGCCCGCACCAAGTCGGAAAAGGGCTTTGGAAAGGCATTGGCTGCGACTGAAATCACGCCAGATGCACCCAAGGCCACTAGTGGCAACGTGAGCGCATCTTCCCCAGAAATTAGCTCGAAATCCTCTGGCTTGTCGGCCAATATCGCCATACACTGAGCCAGGTCATTTGAAGCTTCTTTGATTGCTACGACATTGGGTAGCTCTTTGGCAAGTCTCAGGGTTGTGCTGGGGAGAAGATTTGAAGCGGTGCGCGCGGGGACATTATAAAGAATTAACGGCAAGTCAATTGCCCTCGCAGTGGCTTCGAAGTGGCGATACATTCCCTCTTGTGTGGGCCGATTGTAATAAGGGCACACGGAAAGAATCCCATCCGGCGCGTACTGCTTTTGGTAGGATGCTGCCTTGCGAACGACTTCGCGGGTGTCATTTCCGCCTGCACCCAAGACAATCGGTAATTTGCCCTGATTACTTTCCATCACCGTGCGGATGACCTGATCCTGCTCCTGCCCACTCAAGGTAGCGGATTCCCCTGTGGTGCCGAGCACCACTAGATATTCGACCGATCCCTTGATCATGTGCTGCACGATCCGATCAAGTGCAGGTAGATCCAGTTCTCCCTCGGGAGTAAACGGGGTAACCAAAGCGACGCCTGTGCCGCGTAACCAATCTATCATGGGGCAACTTTCACTTGGGCTCGGTGCCCATTGTCGATCATATTCAAGAAATAGTCAAATTCGCGGAGCAGCCCCTTGAGGTCATGCTCATCGGCGCGATGGATCATGAGTTCGTAGCAGCTTTCCAAGCCCTCCCGGTGCACGCCTGTGCGGGTCCTGGCTTTGGCCATGGAGCAGACATACTTGGAGGTCATTCTCAGCGAAGTATCCAGATCGATGAGAATGTCTAATTCGTGTTGTCTGATTTGTCCTTCCAATCCCGGGGTGGGGTAGTCCAGCCAGTTGAGCTTGTTCGGATGAATGAAGATGAACTCGTCTCCAAACTCTTGCCAAGTAGGTTCGGCCTTTTTGTTATAGCTGATTTCTACCAGGAGGACTCGCTTCTTTCGCTTTTGAAGGGAGTGAATGTAGTCTTTGATCAATACTTGGTCGTCCCGACTCATAGAGTCAGTATTGACGATGACGCCAATGTACTTGGCAGTTTCGATGTCCACAAAGTCGCGAGAGAACTCTTTGGTCCTGTCTAGACTGCGGATGCGCCTACGGCTGAATTTTTCCTTTAAATCGCTAAGCCACTCCATCAATCATAGTGATAAAATCCTGCTCGGAGAGGACGGTTACTTTCAACTGCTGTGCCTTTTGCACTTTAGATGGGCCTGCACTTTCGCCCGCGAGAAGATAGGTAGTTTTACTCGACACAGAACTTTTTACTTCGCCACCCAATCTCTCTACCATTGCTTTCAATTCATCCCGCTCAAATCCCTGAAAAACGCCTGAAATTACAAAACTTTTCCCGTTGAAAGCGGCTGTCGAGGCAGCTTTTTCTGCTGACTCAAGCGTCAGGCCTGCCCGTTCGAGCCGATCTATCCAAAGGAGATGTTTCGGGTCTTCGAAAAATGCTTTCACACTTTCGGCAATCCGATGTCCTACATCTGGCACATTCACCAGTTCCTCCACCTCCGCTTGCATCAGCTTCCGAAGACTTCCATAGTGCCTGGCCAGTTTCTTGGCAACGGTCTCGCCCACGAACCGAATTCCCAGCGCAAATAGTACTCTGGCAAAAGGCACTTGGGTGCTTTGAGCGATGCCTTGGAGTAAGTTGGTCGCGGACAATTCCGCAAAACGATCCAGCGCCACGACTCGCTCATAGCTCAAATCATATAGATCTGCATAGGAGCTGATCAGTCCCGAATCTACCAGTTGATTCACAATTTCCGTTCCCAATCCTTCAATGTCCATCGCTCTTCGGGAAGCATAGTGGATGATTCGCCCTTTGATCTGGGGAGGGCAGCCATCCACATTGGGGCAATAATGGTTGGCATCGCCCTCCACGCGAATCAAAGCCACCCCGCAATCAGGGCAGGTTGTGGGAAATATCACGGGACTGGAAGTCGCTGATCGACTTTCGAGGATCACCGCAGTGATTTTAGGAATGATCTCCCCTCCTTTTTCCACCTGTACGAGATCCCCTTCGTGCAGGCCCAGTCGCTGGATCTCATCTGCATTATGAATGGAGGCGCGCTTGACAGTGGTCCCCGCCAAGAGCACCGGGCTCAAATTGGCCACGGGTGTCACCTTGCCAGTCCTGCCCACTTGATAAGCCACGCTTTCGAGGCGAGTGAGGGCTTCTTCGGCCTTGTATTTATAGCTCATGGCCCAGCGTGGTGCCTTGGCTGTAAAGCCCAGTTCGTCGCGCAATGCCCATTCGTTGACCTTGATGACAATGCCGTCGATTTCATAAGGGAGTGTTCGGCGGCGAGCCTCCCAGGTGTTGAGGTAGTCAATGACCTCCTCTAGATTATTTGCTACAGCATCGGCGCCACTGGAGAGGAATCCCCATTGAGCCAGCAAGCTCATGGCTTCCGCGTCGGTAGTCAGGGTGCGGCCCTCGAGATAGAGAGAGTAAGCAAAGAAAATCATGTGACGGCTTGCCACCACGGCGGAATCTTGCATTTTGAGCGTTCCTGCTGTGGTGTTTCGGGGATTCATGAGCAAGGGCAGTCCTTCTTGCTCTCGCTGTTCATTAAGTCTGTCAAATGATTCTCGCGGCATCACGACTTCTCCCCTTACTTCTACCCGGTCAGGCCACCCTTCGCCGCGCAGTTTGAGCGGGACACTGTGGATCGTCCGAATGTTGGGGGTAATGTCGTCACCTTGCACTCCGTCACCGCGTGTCACACCCCTCACCAAGAGTCCCTGCTCATAGTGTAGGCTCAAAGACACACCATCGTATTTGTGCTCCAGAAGGTAGGTGAAGGGGGTGTCACCAACGCCTTCACACACTTGCCGATGAAATTCTGCGATGTCCTCAATGGAATAGGAATTACCCAAGCTCAGCATTGGGCGAAGATGGGTGAATGCAGGAAACTCCTTGCTCACCTCTCCGCCGACACGAAGAGTAGGAGAATCTGGCAGCCGAAACATTGGGTGGAGTGCTTCCAATGCTGCTAGCTCTCGCAGCTTTTGATCAAATTCGTAGTCGGAAATACTGGGTTGAGCCAGTACATAATATCGGTAGTTGTGTTCTTGCAGTTCTGTGCTGAGCTGGCGAATCTGCTCTTGTGGCGACATGGATTCAGGGAATTGGGATGGGTGTGGGCAAATGAGGCAACGAACTTATCGCTTGATCAAGTCAGAGACAAAGATAAACTTCTCCAAATTCGGCTCGCCTGAATATAGGATCTCTTTGTTGGTGCCCTCCCACTCCTTGCGCCCTTCGTACAAAAACATGATTTTTTGTCCGATGTTCATGACGCTGTTCATGTCATGGGAAACGACGATGGTCGTCATATTGTATTCTTCGGTCAATTCCTGGATGAGTTTATCAATCACCGAGGCGGTGAGGGGATCTAGGCCAGAGTTGGGCTCATCCACGAACAAATACTTTGGATTCATCGCAATGGCTCGGGCAATGCCAACCCGCTTTTGCATTCCTCCAGATAGCTCCGCTGGCAAGAGCTTGTTGGCTCCCACCAGGTTGACCCTCGCTAGGCAATCATTGACGCGGTCGCGGATTTCGGAATTTTTTTGTTGGGTAAACATCTTTATCGGGAAGGCGACATTTTGCTCCACCGTCATCGAATCAAACAGGGCCGAGCTTTGGAATAGCATCCCGATATTGGTCCGAAGCTCCTTCACGCGCTTATTATCAGCTTCAAAAAAGTTCTCTCCAGTGTAGAGCACTTCCCCCGCATCGGGCAGGTGCAGGCCCACCACACACTTGAGCATGACAGACTTTCCACTACCACTCGCCCCGATGATCATGTTGATTTTACCTGGCTCAAAGTGAAAATCAATCCCTTTGAGAACCTCTTTGTCTCCAAAAGCTTTTCGGAGATTGCGCACTTCAATTCCTTTGGGTTCTTGCATATCGGCTTCCTTCCCTTTGATTCGGCTACCTCCTTCGAATAGGGAACATACAACGCAAATCATTCACGATCAGTGCAGTGCTCCATATTTCGCACAGAAATATCAGGTTAGCAAGTTAAGCCCGGCAACCGATACTTGCAAAGTATGCAGGAGCGCCTGTGCGAGATATTATCGCGGATAAAAAGGCTTTACCTTTTCGGGTCTTCGCTCCTCGACTCGAAGCTCAGTTGGAAAGAGACACGCGCACCACCTCGGTGGAAGGGTGGTTTTCGTGTTCCATGGCGTCGATTTCTTCGAAGAGCTTATGGAGCGCCGTGCAGGCGAGTGTGTGGGTCGTGGTCTGGCGGGGATCATCGGTGGATTCCCAAGCGGGCCGATCTTGTTGAGGGCCAAGCAGGACGAGGGGCACCTGTCGCTGGCGGACACGCTCCAAAATCGCAGTGCGATTCATCTCAGGGCCTTCTTGAACAAATACGCCATCTAATTGGGCATCCAGCAGGAAATCCAGAACTTCCAAGTCCTGTCCGAATTCCAAAATCAAGTGGTGCTGCAGCAGCCGCGCTTCTCGAGCCACCGCCTCTAAAAAATCAGCTAAAAAGCGAGAATCTAGGCCTGACAAAAGCAATCCGAGGGTGTAGGTCCTGTTTTCTCGCAGGTGTCGAGCGGATACATTGGGGCGGTAGCCCAGTTCCGAAGCGAGGGTCTTGACCCTTTTCTGTGTCTCGGCAGAAATTCTGTGTCGCCCATTCAGTGCTCTCGACACAGTAGAGGGCGACAAACCTAAGCGAGTAGCGAGTTCAAGGATAGTGACTTGCTTTTTTCTCATATACCGGGGGCTTACAGCGAGAGAAAGCAAAAGCTACTGATTTGGATGGAGCAAGCTATCATGGAGCTACCCGCTTCCCAAATAGAGAAGCTCCGCATTGTCATACTGAGAATTGACTCGAGGCAAATGGCCAAGCTGGTTCATGGCCCGCGCCAACACGGTAACTGGAATGGGACGAGCTTGATGAAATCCGAAAAATTTGAAAGCTGGATCCAGCGACCGCATGACAAATGCGCCGAAAACTTCTCCCAAGCGCAGCTCTTGCCTGTCGCCCAATAAAAGGCCGGGGCGCACAACCACGACGTCAGGAATTCCACTCGCCCGCACGGCAGCTTCCATCGCTGCTTTGGCCCGGCTATAGTAAAAAGGAGAGTCTGTAGAAGTTCCAGCCGAAGAGATAACAACCAGTCGCCTGACGCCTTGCTGTGCACATGCCTTGGCCAAAAGTTCTGGCAGCGAAACGTCTATTCGCCAAAATTCCTCTCTAGAACCAGCTTTTTTCATCGTAGAGCCTAGGCAAATGAACGCCACATCTCCCCGAAGTGATTCTGCAAAGGTCTCGGGCTGAAACATATCGACTTCTACCGACTCGATGCGAGAATCATCAGGAATCTCTGACAAAGTTCTTCGACCGATGCAACGAATATGACCCCAACGCTCGTCTCCCCATAACACGCGCCAAAGCTGGGTGCCTACCAAACCACTGCCACCAAACACAAGTGCGGTGAGTGCCCCACGATTGTCCTCTGTTTCTGCACGATCGATCATTTTTTTCTCCGGTCAGTGAATTGCGTAGGATTTCAGCGAAACTTTGTGGCACGAATTTGGGTAAACTTCCCTACATTGCATCTATAATTTACCGAAGATGAAGCAGCTACGTTTACTTTTTATCTCCCTATGTATTTTTGCTACCCTACCCGCCTCGGCAACCGGATTTGAAAATGGTTGGGAAAGTGAATTAGATGGTGTAAGAATTGAGGCCTCTGTATATCCCAACCCCACCAATGGCGTGTTTTTCCTTCAGATTGACAGCCAATTTTTCGAAAACTTCGAAGTGAAGATTGTCAACCTGATCGGCCAAGCCGTAGAGGTTCGTCAAGTCTCTACCAATGAAAGAGTACAGTTTGATTTGACCTCTCTCCCAAAGGGATTTTACTTCGTGAAGATCCAGGTGGATCAACAGCAAGTCATCAAGCGAGTGATTTTGCAATAATTTCCGATCCTTCTTCTTCGGTAAATCATACAGCAGGCGTCCCATCGGGTCGCCTGCTTTTCTACGTAAAATACCCATTGACCCATCCTCCTTTTCAGTCTATTGATCCTTGACTAGATTTCCCTCGTCGCGTGGATCAGCCAGGATTGATCTTCGGGCGAGAGGTCCGGGAGCAGGTTTTCCCGAACCCACGAATGGTAATGGTTGAGCCAGGTAGTTTCGTCCTGAGTGAGCATCTCTGGCTTGACCAGTCGAAGGTCGATGGGACAGCAACTCACCGTCTCAAAGGCCAGGAATCGCCCAAAGTCGCCCGGGCCCTTTTTTTCTACCACGAGAAGGAGATTTTCGATTCGAATGCCGTATTGCCCCGAGCGATACATGCCCGGCTCATTAGAAAGTAACATCCCTGCCTGAAGTGCTGGTTGAGGACTGACCTTGGTACCAATGCCCGCGGGGCCTTCATGCACCAGCAAATAGTAGCCTACTCCGTGCCCCGTCCCGTGTCCATAGTTCAGCTGACGTTGCCAGAGATATTGGCGGGCGAGGACATCCAGTTGCACGCCTTGGGTACCTTCGGGGAACACGGCCTGCGCCAGCGCAATGTGCCCCTTGAGCACAAGGGTAAAATCCTCTTTCATGGCCTCACTGACAGGTCCCATCGCGATACTTCGGGTGATGTCCGTCGTACCATCCAGGTACTGCCCGCCTGAGTCGAGCAAAAAAATTCCATCGGGTCGTAATTCTTGATCTGTCTCTGGCGTGACGTGATAATGGACGATGGCTCCGTGTGCGCCATACCCTGGAATCGTGCTGAAACTCGGTCCTTGATACCCAGCTTGTTGCTGCCGATAATAGTCCAATCGGTCAGAAGCCGATTGCTCAGTAATGATGATTTGCGAGATGTTTCGATCCAGCCACGCCAGAAAGGCGACAAGGGCCAAACCATCTTTGCGATGGCAGGCCCGGATGTGGAGTTGCTCTTCGGGATTTTTACAGGCCTTCATCTTGGTCGTTGGCAGGATTTGATCAATTTGTTTCACGCCTGCAGGAATGGCTTTCACAAGCTGGAGGTTGCTTCGTTGCCTGTCAAGCCAAATGATCTTGGGCGCATCTGGCGAAGAAGGCTCGAGCGAAGCAAGAAAGGAAACGATGTCCTCATAGGGGCGAATATGGACACCTGCGCTTTGCAATTCTTCCGCCAGTTCAGGGCTGACTTTCCGCTGATCCATGAAGAGCCAGACTGCTTCAGGATCGACCACCACGAAGCTCATCCACACGGGATTGTATGGAATATCGCTTCCTCTCAGATTGAGAAGCCAGGCTATGTCGTCGAGCGTGGGGATCAGCAAGTAATCCGCTGACAACTCGGACATTTTCTCTCTCAACTGTGAGATTTTCTCTTGCCGTTCCCATCCGGCATATGTGGCTGCGTGAGGACGAATGTGATCCAATGAAAGCGCCGGTCGATCTGTCCAAATCTCTTCCAGCAACCCTGGCGCTGGCTTGAGGGTGATTCCTTTTTGCAGAAGCTGCTTGGCGCGCCGCTGAAATTGTTCGGCTGAGATCAACTGCGGGTCAAGTCCCACTACGGACCCAGCAGTAAAAGTCTCGGTGAGCCAAGCATTGAGATCCGGGGTCTCGGGCAGTCCCATTTTCATCAATTGGATCCCACTTCCCTTCAGTTGTTGCTCCGCTTGCAAATGATAGCGAGCATCTGTCCACAGCGCAGCACTTTGCTGAGCGATGACTAGGGTCCCCGAAGATCCGGTGAATCCCGATAGCCATGCCAAGCCCTGCCAGTGAGGAGCGAGATATTCGCTCTGGTGGGGATCGGTGTGGAGATGTAGATAAGCATTGAGGGAATGCGCTTGGAGCCATGCTTTTGCGGCTACGATGTTCATGCGGAGGGGCTTACAAAGGA
>DAITMB010000005.1:0-35300 GCA_036835375.1 Bacteroidota bacterium | reverse complement strand
CCACATTTACGAAAGGGCCTCCTGCCGGATGGCTTCAATGGCTTCGACAGACTTTGGTAGGGGATCTCCCAAAATTCGATATCCATCCATAGTGACTACGACGTCATCCTCAATGCGAATACCACCAAAGTTTTCATAAGCTTCCAAGGCTTTATAGTTAATAAATTCGGCGTGTTGACCCGCCGATTTCCAGCGCTGAATCAAGGCGGAGATTAGGTAGATACCTGGCTCCACGGTCAAAACAAAGCCAGTGCGGAGCGTGCGGCCTAAGCGGAGGGATTTGAGCCCAAATTGCGTCGAACGGGTCAGCTCTCCGGCGTAGCCGACAAGATCTTCGCCCAAATCCTCCATATCGTGCACATCCAAGCCCAACATATGTCCCAGCCCGTGTGGAAACAGCAAGGCATGGGCACCCGCTGCAACAGATTCATCCGCGTCGCCTTTCATCAATCCCAGCGCCTGTAGGCCAAGGGTCATGGATTTTGCACAAGCCAGATGTATTTCCCGGTAGGTGACGCCGGGACGGATGAGGCTCAATGCGTGGAGCTGCCCTTCCAAGGCAACTTCGTAGAGGTCTTTTTGCTGTTGAGAGAATCGCGCGCTGATAGGGAAGGTCCGTGTCATGTCTCCGGCATAGTGTAAGTCAGATTCCGCACCTGCATCCAGCAAGAGAAGATCTCCTGCTTGGAGAAGATTTCCGTGAAAGTGGTTGTGAAGCACTTCCGAATTTTTAGAGCAAATGATGGGAAAGGAGGTGTCTTGACCCTCAGCGAGTGGCACTGCTCGCACGGCTGCCATGACTTGTGACTCCAGCCAGTGAGGTTGGGCCAGTCGCATGCCTTGCAAGTGCATTCTGGTGGTACGCGAACAAGCCTGCTCCAATTGGTCGAGTTCCTCCTGCGTTTTGATCGACCGCTGTGCGACCACTGCTTCAATCAGCGGTCGAGAAGGGCCCTGAAGCACCTCTTGATGTGAAATCTCGAGCCATTCGATGAGCTTCAGAATATTTTCGCCCCGATAAGGAGGGAGGTAATGAATGGTCTCTTTGCGTTGTTTGGCTTGGCTTAATCGAGGAGAAAGCGCTTTGGGCTCTTTGACGAGCAGGCCACCACTTCGCTCAGCAAGTTCTGTGAGACTTGGCTGTGGACCCATCCAGATCACATGGTCGAGGGTGGCTTCTTCGCCATACAGCGTGCATTCGCCCGTACTCAAGTCCAGGGTCGCACAAAGTCCCGGATTGTCGATGCCGAAATAATACAGAAAGGAGCTATCCTGACGAAAGCGATAGACGTTGTCGCGGCAATTCATCGGGCTTTCTTCATTGCCAAGCAGCAGGATGATCCCTTGGCTTGGTAGGGAGTTCATCAAGTCGGACCTGCGTTGGCGATAGGTGTTGGGGGTAAACATAGGGAAACAGATAAGTCGGAAAAATTCGGAATGAAAGGGAGGAATACAAGAGCAAAATCAAGAAATAGGCGGACGAAAATAAGTAAGCAGCTTGAAATGGAAGGCTTACGCCAATTCAGGACGTGTTAGCTCAAAGTTATCACAGTGTGACAAAGGGGTAATGAACTGTTTACGTTATGGTAAAGTAGCGTGACAAGCTTTGCGAAGGAAACCAGTACAATGTAGTGACTGGTGAGCATTCATTTTCAAGCGGAAACTTTTACTCGTGGCGGTAACTAGGAAAATTCTGATTGTGGACGACGAGGAAGACATCCTCGATCTGCTCACCTACAACTTTGAGCAAGAAGGCTACGAGGTGTATCGTGCCATGGATGGCGAGCAAGCGGTTAAAATCGCAGAGCGAGAGCTTCCAGATCTTGTGGTGCTGGACATTATGATGCCAAAAATGGATGGTGTCGCCACGTGTATGGAACTGCGCAGAACGCCAGGGCTGGAAGGGGTCGCCATCATTCTCCTCACGGCTCGTTCGGAGGAATATTCAGAAGTCGCGGGTTTTGAGGCAGGAGCGGATGACTATATCTACAAGCCTATCAAGCCGAGGGTGCTGAAAAGCCGTGTGAAAGCGCTCATGAGAAGAAATCAATCCGGGAACCGCAAAACGGAAGACATCATCACGTTGCATAACCTCGAAATTCTCAAAGACGAATACGTCGTCAAGCGCGACGGACAAGCCATCGCCTTGCCACGCAAAGAGTTTGAGCTGTTTTATTTTCTCGCCTCCCGGCCAGGGAAAGTTTTTAGTCGGGAGGATATCCTCGTCCACATTTGGGACAATGTTCATGTCACCGACCGCACCGTAGATGTGCATGTGCGAAAGCTCCGCGAAAAAATTGGTGCGGATTACATCGTTACCATCAAGGGAGTTGGATATAAATTTCTGCCAGAGTGAGAGAACGGTTTCTGGCAACGCAATGGCTTAATAGAAAATCCTATCCAAGCCTCAAATTTTTAAAGCACTCGTAACATTGGAATTAAATGAAGCGGGAAAATTACTATCCAAACTTTTCCCCCACACGTCTTCCCATCCGAATGAGAATGCCGCATCTGATTGTAATCATTGACGACGAAGAAGATATTCTCGACTTGCTCAGTTACAATTTTGGGAGAGAAGGCTTTGAAGTAGCAAGCTTTGAAAGGGCTACGGAGGCACTGCAATTCTTGTCCTCGCGCAAGCCGGATGCCATCCTCTGCGATTGGATGATGCCCGGAATGGATGGACTCGAGCTTTGCCGAAAGATTAAAAGCGATGTGCTCCTCGCAGATATTCCCTTCATCATGGTCACTTGCAAAAGCGAAAAAGTAGCCATTAGGCAAGCAATTTCAGAGGGAGTCACCGATTTTGTAGTAAAACCCGTCCGAATCGCCGATCTCATTGCGAGGATCAGCAGCCTTCTCGGTGATCAAGCAGCATAAATGGCGAGAGTTCAGAGGATTTGATACCTTTGTGCACTCAATCCTATCTTCGCACTATGATGCAGTCCCGAATTCGCGTCCCATTCTCCATCGAAGACTTGTACGGAGGATTTGCCAAAGCCTCAGGCCTACTTCGGCTTGATGGGCCACATGTGATGATGGAGTTTCAGGTAGAAGAAAATCTACTTGGCGGGCTTTTCAAAGGCAAGCCCCAAGTGTACCGAATTCCTGTGTCTGCGCTCGACTCGGTCGAGTTCAAGAAATCTTGGTTTGTGACCAGACTCATTTTGCGTGTGGTGCGCCTGCACGACTTAGAGGGGGTTCCCGGTGCCAAAGAAGGTGAGGTGAAGCTCAAAATCCGCAAGCAAGATCGCGAGCGAGCTGCTGAGATTGTTTCCCAAATCAATATCAGGCTCTCAGAAATTCGCCTCTCCGATATGGATGACATTAGTTAAGTCATCTCTTCATTCAAAGATTTCAGCAGACAAACACCTGGGCGCACAACGGCATCCAGTCGAGACAGCAGGGAGCTGCGTTGCTACGCACTGCTGTCTGTTTTGTCGCATCCTGTATTTTGAATTGATTCAACAAAATACCATGTTTGTATAGTTGTTCGCTGGCGGACACCCGGTGTACGCTTACGCACAGATTTAAGCCAAGGTCAATTTATAACTAGCTGGTTATGAATAAATTGACTATTGGTATGACATTTGGTATCTCTCACCAACAACTCTTACGCGGAAGTCTAGGAACATGTAACAACCTTCAACATGCAAGCCCTTTTCGAACCGCGGATTCCGCAAGGTCCATCGCCCTTCCAGCCGCAAACATCATCTGTTGCGATCAGCCTTCAGCATGAAAACTATTGCTTTCATAGCCAGAAGTGCGTCATCATCTTTGCCCCTGCTACCTCAGCTCATGTCAAAATAGACCATCGAAAATTTGATCTTCACCGTGCCCAATTTCTGCTAGTCAACTCAGGTAGGGAAGTAGAAATTTTGCCATCAGCCGAAGGGCCTGGTGTCTTGGTCGTGATGCTAGATATGGCGCAGGCAGATGCACGAAGAAAAGCAGCTCTTACTACACTCGGCGCTACTCGTACCTACGCCAAAATGGAGCTTTGTGAGCAGGTGTATGACGCCGAAGAGAGCTGCCTCGGAAGAGCATTGCTCAAAGTCACAGGCGTCCATGCTACACATTCAGAGGCGCAGGAATCTTGGGAAGAACTGCTTTGGAAGCAACAAGCAGAAGTGTTCGAAGAATTACAGCGGCTTACCAGCGCAAAGCTTAGCACGCGCAAAGAGTTGTATCTGCGCCTTTGTGAGGCCAAGCGATACATGCTGGATCATCTCGACGAGCACCTCAATCTGGATACCCTCGCCCAAGTAGCTTGCTTGTCCAAGTATCACTTCATCCGACTCTTCAAGGAGGTGTACGACCAAACGCCAAGGCAATACCTTATTGCCCTACGCTTGGAACGCGCAAGTGAATTGCTTACGGAAAGCTCGATGAGTTTTCATGACATCTGCCATGAAGTAGGGCTCAAAGACAGCAGCTCGTTCGGCCGCTTGTTTAAGCGAAGCTTTGGTGCTACCCCGCATACCTATCGGCGAATGAAAGCCCAGCTTTAGCCATTCCCAAGCGGCACTCATCGTTTGCAAGTCTAGTGCACAGAACACACCGAAACTCACCGTTAGATGTCAATCAATACCCTCTGGCTACACGTTTCTCCCATAGCCCCTCCGAAATAGACCATTCGCCCGAATAGGCAAGTTCGGGCAAGGAAATTGTACCAGATTCAAGATATAAGCCTTTGATTGTCGGTTGGAAAAGTCGCAGCGCTTCAGCTTTGTGGCAGCACCTGCCGTCATCGGGTGGTTCTCTTGGCCTCTTTCCTATACCTTAGTTGCCTTCTCCATGCAAATTGCTCCGGTAAGCACTGTCTCCACGCTTCCCCATTCTACCGTACTTCACGGCCTTTCAGGTGCAGCCCTCCACCCCTACCAGGTGGCATCGTTTCGCGCGAAACTCTCTGCTAGTGTGAATGGTGCCTATCAGGTGCTGTGGGGATATTGGCAAGGAGAACAGGAATCTGCTGGTCCCTTCGAGGTGATGTTGACGCTTCCTACTGTACCATTGCCATTCGTGCAAGGAGACTTCGCTATACTTCCTCTGAAGCAACTCCGGCTGGCACTTCGTTGGCCGCAAGAAAAACTGGATAAGGAGCAGTTTTGGACCCTTTGTTGGGAAGCGATCGGGGCCAGTGTGAGCCAACAAGCTGGTAGTCCCAGCCCCGGACCCCTCGCTTACGGGTGGATTCAATCCCACCAGCAGGGTTGTAGCTTTGAGGACATTCAGCAATGGATCCTGGAATTGGGCGAAAAACAGCTGATTTTACCATCTTACCCAGCTGATTTTATTCCGGACATGTGGCTGTTGCAATCCCAGCCTTCTGGTGAGTGGGTAGTCAAAGGGATGAATGAAGGAGAATTTCTTGAGTGGTGGTCGATGACACCAGCGGCTGGACCTGTGCGAAGCCTTACAGGCACTATCCAAACGTTGACCCCCAAGGCCGTGGAGACACCACAGCTGATCGCTGAAGAAAAAGACCACGAAGGTCGCACTGCCCTTCACAAAGCTGTTCTTGCAAATCAACCCTCCCTGACAAAGTCGCTCCTCGCTGCTGGTGCAGATCCCACTGCCAGAGATTTTTCATTTAACTCTCCCATGCACCTCGCCGCCGAAGCCAATGCTCATGAGTGCTTGGCATTGCTGCTGGAGTATGGAGGGGAGTGGCAGGGCCAGAACAACAAAGGCAGGACGGCCCTCCACGAGGCGGCTTCCAGTGGAAGCCTGGAAGCCGTGAGTGTATTGCTTGATCATGGCGCTGATCCCAATGCCAGAATGGAAAAAGACATTACCCCGGCTCACCTCGCCAGTTGGCACGGCCATGCAGCCATTGTAGAGAAGCTGGTGCGGGCTGGCGCGGAAGTAGATGCCGCCAATGATGACGGGAATTCTGCGCTGCATTTCGCCTCTGGAAATGGCAGGGTGAAGGTTATCAAGACCCTCATTGTACTGGGGGCCAATGCTTCTTTGAAAAATAACCTTCAATTAACCTACCTCGAAGTGGTCAACGAAGGCTACAGCGGAAGGATGATATCGGTGATGCAGTAGCGCGGACAGGTTTCTCAAGTGAAATATCTGTTGATTGATTTATAGAAATCAATCAGGAAAAATGTGTTCATTTGCAGATATTATGATTTGTTAATGAGTCGGCCAGTTTTTCCTGCTGCCCTTGTGTTGGTCTGGGCGGTGCTACTTTTTTCCGCTACAAGTGCCGCGAGGGCACAGCTTGCCTGGAAACAGGGATTTTCCACACGTAATTCAGGATTGAATAGGCCTCTTTTATCGAGGATAGCTACTGATCCTTACCTAGGTGACACTTTGCCACCGCGCCATTCTTGGCAAATTGCCCCTTACTTGATGATACAGAGCTGGGGCATTTACAGCCATCATACCGGGCAGTATGATACTTCCAGCACTTCTTACCGCACATTGCCACCCACGTGGAGTTTTCTGCTTCGACGGGGGAGGATAGGACTCAAAGCCCAGTCGGGGGAAAGATTGAGTAGCAATGTATCTTTGGCATTTGACCAAATTGGACATGGTGCTTCGCTCGCACCCAAAGGACCAGCTGCACCCGCTACGCCCGAAATCGTGCTATGGGACGCCCAATTTCAATATCAGCTCTTTTCTCGGCAGGAGTGGGCTTTTGTCACGACTGGCTTCTTTCGCCCTCAAATGGGGCGAGAAAACATCACCTCCGGTTTCTTGGTCCCCTCCTTTGAAAAGGCGTTATCACAACTGTATCTCCGGCGGCACCTTACCAATACGAATCATGGACGAGCACCTGGCCTGAATGTGGGCGGACTATTCTCGCCAAAAAGCGGCTGGATGGTCGGCTATCAAGTCGGAGCATTTAGCCCGGCGAAGTATGGGGGATTTTCTTCACATAGCGATCCTAGCAGCCCGCTACTACTGGGGAGGGTCGTTTTAAACTTGGGTGATCCTGAGCAGGAAAACTATCGACTCAATTATCAAGTACAGTACTTTGGCCGGCGCCAGGGGATTTCGCTGGCGATAGCAGGGGCCACGCAGGGTAAGACAGCGGCATTTTCTCAGGCACAGACGCTTGGTGTGGATATGTTGGCAAACTATGGGAGGTTTAGTCTGGACGGGGAGTGGAACTGGATGTGGAAACAAAGTGATGTTTTTTCTCCATCGGCCCCCTTGTTGAATGAAACCGGATATCTTCGCTTGGCTATGGTCTTTCCTGTACAACAATCCTGGCTAGAAGCTAGTGTGATGTACTCAGTATTTCGGGGACCCGCGAGTGAGACGCTGGCGCGAGAAGTGGCTGCGTTTGCTGGTGAGGAATCCGCTATTGACCTAGGCCTTAATTGGTACCTCATGGATCGAAAAATTAAATGGGGCCTGCATTATACTTGGCAGTCGGGAGTTCCAGGTGACACAGGTTTAGGGAGCACGGCCAACGACTTCTTTTACCAGCCAGAGCTGGGTGCCATCCATCGGGGCGACTATTTGGGGTTGGGGCTCATAGTGTTAATGGGGACTTGATCTCCGATTGCGCCAGGTGCCAAAAAGAGGAACCGCTTTCTTGGCGGCCCCTCTTTTTTGGAGGATAATTAACTTTGTATATAGAAAAATATACGTTCTGCCCGAATCACTAATCGCCTACAACCGGGTAACGGGACGCCTCGAACTTTCCCAAGCCATCATGCCGCCAGAAAGGTTGACAGGGGGCTGAAATCCATGGTTGACAAGGTATTCACATGCGCGGGAGCTTCTCGCGCCACTGCGACACACCACAAAGTACTGCTTGTCTTTGTCCAAAGCCGTGACGCGGTGAGCAAAATTAGCGGACATGATGTCCGCGTTCTGGGCACCTTTGATGTGGCCTTGAGCAAACTCTGCGGGGGTGCGCACATCAAGGACGACAGCACCAGGCTGATTCTTCAATGCATCAGCGAATGCTTCAGGAGAGAGATTTGTAAACATGGTCGAAGAGATAAATAGACTGGTGATTTTTTTGAAAATAGATTGAATCATGGCATTGAACATGGTGAAGTAAAAACGAGTGCTGAGTCAAGTCAATGCGAAATAGAACAGAAACATGCGCGTGACTTGAAATAGGTGCATTGATTGGATAAGTGAAAGCAAATATAGTAAAATATTCTAATATTATTGTTTTTTAATATTTGTGTACCAAATTAAAACCCTTTCATTGACAACGTTTTTTCTCTGGGATGCCCGTTGGAATAGGAGTTATGAAGCGTGAGCTTCGGGTCTTTCTCTGGGCATAGCAACACTTCGATAGAGCAGTAGCTTTGAGAAAGGATATGATGGCAATGAAAATGGACAACAAAAAAAGAGCTGCCCGACTAGGACAGCTCTTTTTATATGATAAAGGAGCTAATGCTGTTTGAAAAAGCTAAAGGACAGGCTTTAGGCGAAGACGTTGAACGCTCTTCTCTATTTCCTGAAGTTCTTGTCTGATCTCGGGATCGTCCCAAGACAGGTCCAAGGACAAATCTGGAGATTCTACACTTGCCACTGCATGTTCGTGCTGCTGGTGCCAAGGTAGCGAGGAGGTTCCCACCGCTACAAGTAGAAAAATTCCTACGCCGAAGAGAATCAAGCTGTTAAGTCCCACGACTACAGACTTACCAGAGTTCATTTTGAACCGTTGCCAGCCAGTAGGCTCTTCCACGGGATAATCCAGAAGGACCGGGGAGCCAGATTCATGAACAAATGCCATGACCTTATCAAGGCTCTGCTGAGATGGTTGGAGGTTAATTTCGCCCACCTGTTCTGCGATTTGTTGAAAAGATTCGTAGCGTTCCAAGAGTTCCTCATCCTTCACGAGTGCCTCCATCAGCTGCTCGCTGTCAGCAGGATGCATTTCGTTATAGAGGAAACGCAAGAGATCGTCATCCGAAAATTTTCTTTTCATAGTCCGCAGGGGCTTCGCTTTGTTGAGCGAGTTTTTTGAGATTTAGCAAGGCATATCGCATTCTACCAAGTGCCGTATTGATGCTCACATCGGTGATCGAAGCGATTTCCTTAAAGCTCAAATCAGCATAGCTACGCATGATGAGCACTTCTCGTTGCTTGTCTGGTAGTTGCTGAATTAACTTTCTCATATAACGCGCATTTTCCTCCCTTATTATCACTTCTTCGGAGCTTTCTTCAGCTCTGTCGAGGTGATTGAAGATATCATAATCTTCGCTTTCGCGCTGAACAGGGGTGCGCTGTACTTTCCGGAAGTGATCAATCGCCAAATTGCGAGCGATTCTCACAACCCAGGGTAAGAACTTTCCTTCTTCGTTGTAGTTTCCTGACCGAATCATTTTCACCACTTTGATCATCACATCTTGGAAAAGATCTTCCGCGATACCCCGATCTTTGACGATCAGGTAGATAGTGGTAAAAACTTTGGATTTATAGCGGTTCAAGAGTACTTCAAAGCAGTAATCTTCGCCAGCCATAAATCTTTTGATCAGTTCACGATCTTCAATTTGCTTAAATTGCGCCTTCTCCATGACATCGAGTTTAATGAGTCGGGTACTGTTTTCGTCATACACAGGGTGAATTGAGAATAGTAGTGTGTGGTCGATCAATAAGGAACTTGGTGGTGGGAAATCATCGTCTTGCATTTTTCAGTCGGATCCCCGGGGGAGGCGCAGTGTGTAAGGGAAGTGAGCCTGCGCGAGCGGTGATTTTTTCAGGTTGAACGACCAACATCCAAACATGAATTACATATACATAAAGAGTGCCAGAGTCAACAACTTGAAGAACGTTTCGGTGAAAATCGGGCGGAATAAAATGGTTGTAGTGACGGGCGTTAGTGGTTCGGGCAAGTCTTCTCTAGCATTTGACACCCTCTATGCCGAGGGTCAGCGGCGCTACGTAGAGAGCCTGAGTTCCTATGCTAGGCAGTTTCTCGCACGGATGGAAAAGCCTGATGTAGATTATATTCAGGGTATTTCACCTGCTTTGGCCATCCAGCAACAGGTCTCTACCTCGAATCCGAGATCTACCGTTGGCACTGTGACGGAAATCTACGATTTTCTTAAACTCCTTTTTGCGCGAATAGGAAAAACTTTTTCACCGCTGTCTGGAAAATTGGTCACACGCGATGAAGTGTCTGATGTAGTGGACTATGTGTTACAGCAGGAGGACGGTACGCGTGTTCAGATCCTGACCGATGTGATTGTGAGGTCGCGTGGATTTCGTTCGGAATTGGAACTTACTCTCCAAAAAGGCCTGACAAGAATCTTTGTGGATGGGCGTCCCCGCTTGATAGAGGAGTTACTGGATGAGAAAGAACTTCCCGAATCGGAGCAGTTTTCTTTGCTGATCGACCGATTAACCGTGACAGAAGAGGATCGACATCATCTCCGCGGGCGACTTGGTGATTCGATCCAAACGGCTTTTCAAGAGGGTGGGGGATATGTAAAGGTGATTGTCAATGACGGAGCTCCCGTCGTGTTCTCTGAGCGTTTCGAGGCGGATGGCATGTCATTCGAACAACCGTCTGTTAATTTCTTTTCTTTCAATAATCCCTACGGCGCTTGCCCAACTTGTGAAGGATTTGGCCGTGTGCTTGGCATTGATCAAGACCTTGTGATCCCAGACCAAGCCATGTCGATCTTCGAAGGAGCCGTGGTGCCTTGGCGGGGAGAGGTCATGAGCCAATATCTGGAAGATTGGCTGGAAGCCGCGGCGACAGTCGATTTTCCCATCCATAGATCCTATTACCATCTCACGCCTGAGGAGCAGGAAATGCTGTGGGGAGGAATTAAAGGGGCAATGGGAATTCGCGCATTTTTTGAAGATCTCAGCGCCAAGTCCTACAAAATCCAATACCGGGTGATGCTGGCCAGGTATCGAGGCTATACGACCTGCCCCACCTGCAAGGGAGCGAGAATCAGACACGACAGTACCTATGTAAAGATCGATGGTCATAACTTGTCTGACCTGCTGTTTTTGGAGTTAGATAAGCTTCAAGAGGCCTTGCGTTCTCTTCAGCTCGAAGACAGGGACAAGTCCATAGCTCAAAGGCTGCTTGCAGAAATGGATCGTCGCTTAGATTACCTCATTCGCGTAGGGGTGCAGTACCTCACCTTGAATCGCAAGATCAACACCCTCTCGGGCGGCGAAATGCAACGAATTCGTCTCGCTACGTCTTTGGGTTCTGGCTTGGTAGGATCTATGTATATTCTCGACGAACCGAGCATTGGGCTGCATTCCCGCGATACAGAGCTACTTATTTCGGTGCTACAAGCCCTTCGAGATCAGGGAAACACGGTGATCATCGTCGAACACGACGAATCTGTGATGCGACATGCGGACCAAGTCATTGATATGGGGCCGGGTGCGGGCGAATTAGGCGGGGAAGTGGTGTTCAATGGGGATTTCGAAGAGTTAATTCAGAGCGATTCGCTCACTGGAAAATATCTTTCCGGGCGAGACAGCATTCCTTTCCCCAGCCAGCGCAGGCCGATGATCAATCGCGTGAAGCTGCTCGGCGCGCGGATGCATAACCTCCAAAGCGTGGACCTCACGGTGCCACTTCACAGCCTCACAGTGGTCACAGGGGTGAGTGGATCCGGCAAAACCACCTTGATTGAGCAGGTGCTTTACCCTGCTATTCGCAAACAGCTGGGAGAACCTAGTGAGCGAGGCGGTTTTTTTAAGGAATTTACAGGTGACACTCACCTCATTGAGCGGGTAGAAATGGTGGATCAGCGACCCATCGGCCGATCGGCCAGGTCGAATCCCGCGACCTACATTAAAGCCTATGATCATATTCGGGACCTGTTTTCCAAACAGGCTTTTGCCAAAATCAAAGGACTGAAACCCGGAGATTTCTCTTTCAACGTGGATGGTGGGCGGTGTGACAATTGCCAAGGGGAAGGCTATGTCACGGTTGAAATGCAGTTTTTGCCTGATGTGAAGCTTTTGTGCGAGGCTTGCCAGGGTAAGCGCTTCAAAAAGCACGTGCTGGAAGTGAATTATCAGGAAAAAAACATCGACGATGTGCTGAACATGACCATCACTGAGGCACTTGCTTTTTTCCAAGGTGACAAGAAAATCACCGAAAAACTAGACATCCTCGTGCGTGTCGGGCTGGGATATCTCCGAATGGGCCAGAGCACGAGCACCTTGTCGGGCGGGGAAGCCCAGCGGATGAAGTTGGGATCATTTCTCGCTGCCAGTGCTACGACGCAAGGTTCCTTTTATATTTTCGATGAACCTACCACGGGACTACATTTCGAAGACATCAAGAAACTCCTCAAAGCCATGAATGAATTGGTGGAGCGAAACAACACGATCTTGGTGATTGAGCATAATCTGGATGTCATCAAGTGCGCTGATTGGCTTGTAGACCTCGGTCCTGAAGGTGGAAAAGGAGGGGGGCAAATTCTGTATCAGGGGGTTCCTGAAGGCCTGCGCGACGTGGAGGCAAGCCACACGAGAAGATTTCTCATGGAAAAATTAGGGCAGATCATTGAGCAGTAGCCAACCATTTCTAACGACACATGACCCTATAAAACCGGACAGAGGAATGCGTGAACATTCCTCTGTCAACAGGCGGCAAAAATAAGGAGAACTCAAACATCAGTGGCAATGGGACGCGGAGCGACCATTTCCTCCTGACTACCTGAGTGTTAACGACCAGAAATTCAGGATATTTTTCACTCAAGGTATTATCTTATCGCCATGGCTGGGAGAGATTTTTTTTTGAGGTGGTTGCTGAGGATGAAGGTCATTTATTTCCAAAGAGCAATCTGAAATACAAGTGATATTTACTCCTGAATGACCTTTCTCAGCAAGTAAAGGCCAGCAGCAACCAGCCCCTTCCAACCCCATTCCCTCTCGCTACTCCTAATAATTTCGAAGAGCGAAATTTCGCAAAAAGGAGATTCTTAGGTTTGTTTTCTTGCTTGAAGGAATTAGCTTTGGCGTGAAAGAAAGGTCCAAAATCCCTTTTTTCTTATCCGATTTACTCATTCCCCACTTAATCCTCGGCATGAAGCTACACGAGTACCAAGCCAAATCTCTGATCAAAAAGTTTGGAGTGCCCATCCAGGAAGGTCATGTGGCCTCGACGCCTGAAGAGGCATTAGAGGTCGCCAAAGGACTGTATGACAATCCCGACGGCCAGTTTTTCGTCGTGAAAGCCCAGATTCACGCAGGTGGACGGGGCAAGGGGACTGTCACTGAAACGGGATCCAAGGGCGTGGTCGTCACCAAAGGCATCGACAGCGTGAAAGAGGTCGCTTCGAAAATCCTCGGCGGGACCCTCATCACGGTTCAAAATGAAGTCGTGGGCGGCAACAAGGTCTATCAGGTTCTCATCGCTGAAGACATGTACTATCCTGGACCGAGCGAGCGCCATGAGTATTATCTTTCGATCATGCTGGACCGGGAAAAGGGAAAGGACGTGATCATTGCTTCTTCTGAAGGAGGAATGAACATTGAGGAAGTCGCCGAGCACACGCCCGAGAAGATCGTCAGAGAATGGGTGGATCCTGCCGTTGGTCTTCAAGGCTTTCAAGCCCGCAAGATCGCCTACGGCATGGGAATGACTGGGCTAGGTCACAAAAATGGGGTAAAATTTATCCTCAATCTGTACAAAGCTTATCAAGGCTTGGATGCAGATATGCTGGAAATCAACCCGATGTTCAAGACTGCTGATGACAAAGTGGTAGCGGTGGATTGCAAAATGTCCATCGACAGCAATGCCATGTACCGGCACCCCGACTTCGCAGAGATGCGCGATTTGCACGAGGAAGATCCGCTCGAAGTTGCTGCTTCAGAATACAATTTGAACTATATCAAGCTGGACGGCAATGTAGGCTGTATGGTCAACGGCGCTGGATTGGCCATGGCCAGCATGGACATGATCAAGCTCTCAGGTGGCGAGCCCGCAAATTTTCTGGATGTGGGCGGCGGCGCAAGTGCTACCACGGTGGAGCAAGGCTTCCGGATCATCCTGCAAGACCCCAATGTGAAGGCCATCCTCGTGAACATCTTCGGAGGCATTGTACGCTGCGACCGCGTGGCAAATGGTGTCGTAGAAGCATACAAAAACATTGGTGCTATCAATGTGCCGATCATTGTACGCCTTCAAGGTACCAATGCTGAACTGGGTGCCAAAATCATTGACGAATCGGGACTCAAAGTGACCTCTGCCATTACCCTGGCTGAAGCTGCTGAAAAGGTCAAAGAAGCACTCGCCTAATCAGGGGATCGCTTCAGCGCATTTTCCCTGCCCCAATAAACTTTGATTGAATAGGGTGTCGTCCATAATGGATGACACCTTTTTTGTAGGCAGCTATTGGTGTGAGCTTTTAGCAATGTTGGGACGTAATTGTTGAGAGCGATCCCGACAATTTTTTTTCGCAATTTTTTTGAAAAGCTGCCGATCGCGAAAGATGGAGAGCATTTGAAATAACTCGCATTGCATTTCTCCGCTACCTTTATGCCTCGTTTCCTATTAGCGCAATGTCTTCCGTCTTTCGAGATAGAAGCCCCATGACCAGCGGTTTTTATTTTCGCTTCAAGCCTTACTTCTGATGGACCTTCACCAAGTATTTTCATCGGCCACCATTTTGTTTTTGGTGATGGATCCCTTAGGTAACATTCCACTGTTTCTCAGTTTGTTGAAAAAGGTAGATCCGGCTCGTCGTCGCAAAATCATCATGCGGGAGTTACTCATTGCTTTGGGCATTCTCGTCTTATTTCTGTTTTTGGGCCAAGAATTTTTGGACTTTCTGCGATTGGAGCAAGAGTCCGTCCGCTTGGCAGGCGGCATCGTCCTGTTCATCATCGCCCTTCGCATGATTTTTCCGACTGGAAAAGCCATCATGGGAGAAGTCTCCGACGAGGAACCATTTATCGTGCCCCTGGCGATTCCGCTCATTGCTGGTCCCTCTGCCTTGGCGACGCTGATGTTGATGGTTCGCAGCGATCCCAGTAAGATGATCGAATGGTCGCTGGCCTTGCTCATGGCCTGGAGCTTGTCAGCGCTGATTTTGCTCTCCGCACCGCTGTTTTATCGGCTGCTGCGGGAGCGTGGGCTCTCTGCTGTGGAGCGATTGATGGGGATGCTTCTGATCATGATCTCGGTACAGATGCTCGCAGATGGCGTGAAGGGGCTCCTTCCTCATTGAAAGGGTTTCAATTGCGCTAGTTGCGCTCAATCAGAAGCTCAAGGCTGGCTTTGACGATTTCGCCCATGCTCTGAGACGCCAAAAAAATCGGATTGTCGTAGTGTTCTGCCAATTCCTCTCGTAGGATTGCCACCGAGTCGGGCTTGCTCAGCGTCACGTGCGACATGCACTTGAGAAGGTCCATGACCTGCCTAAATTGGTAGCGAATTCGGCTGGCGATCATCGCGCGCTCTTCCTTTTGGTATTGGCGAACCGTGGTAGGATTCATGTGTTTGAGCCCGACCTCAATGATGGGATTATTTTGCTTGTAATATTGAGGCATGTAGATCGTCTTACGGGGCTCGTAGCTCTGCTGATCGAAGTCAATCGCTCGAATTCGATAGTGAATATCTTCAAAGTCCGGCATGATCTCGATCACATAGTTGCTACTGTGCATGTCGCCCAGTAAGCGCACGAAGCAGCGTTCATTGAATTTGACAAATTCCTTGGCCAGGCGAATTTCGTTTTCTACTCTGCCTACTTTCAGGTAGTTATCAAAAAACTCCATACCTGGAATCCCCGCGATGTGTTCCTCGATCAGGGTGTCCTGGTCCACCACATAGGAGATCCGATTGGGGGAAAGCAGATGCTCCAGTTCCAGTCCATACAGTCGGGAAGCGTCGGCATTTTTAATGTAGAAATAGTCAAAATTATCATTTATTTTATTCACGATGCGCACCCGGAAAGGTTTTGAATTGCCGTAAAGGCACAGGTCGATGCGGTCCACATACAGGTGTTGCATGACCGACATGTCTCCGTTTGCGCGCAAAATGGCGTAGATTTGCTTCAGCGAGATATTAATGTGCTTTAAATCGTCTTGGGAGTAAAGCAGAGAAATCCACAGGGTGTCTTGGCCGTATTTATCATACAGTGTCACCCCTTCAGAATATCGCAGCAGATCGGAATACATAATGGGCAGCGGCATTTCGCGCCCATAGGATTTCAAATATTGACGAAGTCCTTTGTCGATATGATAGGGAATCTTTTTTTGAAGGATGCGTGCCATGAGACAGGGGTGAACGATGGGCGGAAGGATAGGGGTCGGGGTCGAAAAATTTACCTCGCCTCTCCGTAAGCGAGTCTAATATCCGCATCATATCGGTCTCTTCATCGCAGAAGCTGTCTTTTTAATGATCTACTCGCTTCAATTACGGGTAAGCAAGGGCCATCTGTGATTTGTCGAAAGCACTTCTAATCCGTAGAAGTGCTTGGAATTTTTTCGTGTTGGTTGTGAATCGCCAAAATGACGACCCCAAACAGCACAGCGACCACGATAAGCACGGTGTTGAGCAGCCCGGCCACCCCAAAAGAGAGCTTGATCAAAATGGTCGAGATGATAAAGCCTGAGTCGCGAATGACTTTGCTAAATTTATCAATGTGCAAAAATGAGATCAGTAACAGCAAGACATCTGTGAGTATGAGAATGGTGAAAAATTCGTCGAAAAACACATTGTTCACGTTTTTGATGGAAGTGACCATCTGGCTGATCGAGATGAAGTTGTCGTGAATCCACGAGCCAAAGCTATACACAGCAAGCAATCCCAAAACAGGAATCAGCGCCATCGCAATCATCGTTTTGGTTTTAATATATCGATCGATCTTGATGCTGGTAGTCGCAGACATAGTATGTTGCTGCTGATGTTTTCTTTCAGATTGGACACTGCTGAGTCGATAGAACAAATAAATCAGCCCAAATAGAATGATGGTCGCTAAGAGATCATAGGTAAATTGCAAATCGTTTTTCACAGAGAACCAATCTGACGTCAGTTCTAATTGAGACAGGTCTTTGAAAATTCGCCGAATCAGGATCAGCGTGATGATTTCATACTGTTTTCCGATGTAAATCGTGATGGATTTGGGGAGGTAATATACCAGCAGATACACCTCATACACCAGAATGAAGGAAAAAGGCGTGTAGATCGCTGCGATAGGATTAGAAAGTAGTTCAGAAGCCCCTTCTAGTTGCAGGAGGCCTACGTCCACCAAGGCAATCAACAAGAGGTGTAGCGCGAAGCTACCTATCGCGATCGCGACGATAAGGTGTTCGTAGTGATTTCTGCGGCTTTCAGAAAAAATGACTTCGTAAAAGCGGTGGTATAAAAGACGCTTTTTGGGGCTCATACTCGTCAGGTGGTTCGCAATTGAGAGATACGGGATTTACAGAATGGCTCATATCACGATTGGGTAGATCAATCGCTAGATGTGCCACGAGAATATTATCTTCTGCGTGAATACTACTGAAGGGGTGCATAGTTTTGCGCAGCTCAAAATTCTAAGTCGAGCTGGAGTGGGTGTGGCTGTTCTTCGAGGTCCAGATTGCTCAATGAAATCCCTAACAGGCGAACGGGTTTTTCAGGGAAGTTCGGGAGATGCAGCAATTCTTGGATCACTGGGAAAATCTCTTCCAATGTGTGGACATATCTTGATAAACTGCGGCTGCGTGTCGTTTGACTAAAGTCTAAGTATTTGATCTTGAGGGTAATGGTGCGCCCTGCTGTGCTAGCTTTGGCTAAGCGATCGCACAACACGATGGCAATTTTTTCGAGCGCATGGATCATGCTTCCCTCGTCAGCGAGGTCTTCGGAGAAGGTACGCTCTGCCCCGACAGATTTTCGAATCCGGTCTGGCACCACGGGGCGGTCATCAAGCGCACGGACCATGTGATAATAGTGCCGACCACTCTTCCCAAACCTTCGTGCTAGTTCCAATTCGCTATGTGCTTTCAAGTCAGCGCCTGTGAAGATGCCCATGCTGCGCATTTTTTCGGCGGTTTTGGCACCGATGCCGAAGAATTTCTCAATAGGAAGTTGTTCTAGAAATCGTTCAGCTTGATCGGGCAAGATCAGGGTTAAGCCATTTGGCTTGTGAAGCCCAGAGGCGATTTTGGCTAGAAACTTATTGATTGATACTCCCGCAGAAGCCGTGAGATGAGTTTCTGCAAAGATTTCCTGCCTGATTTTACGGGCCACAGCCGTCGCAGAATCTATCCCTTGTTTGTTGTGGGTCACATCCAAATAGGCTTCGTCCAGGGAGAGAGGCTCAACCAAATTGGTGTAGGAATAGAAAATATCGCGAATTTGATTCGATACTTCCCGGTAATGGTCGAATTTGGGCTTGACGAAAATTAATTGCGGGCAAAGTCGAGAGGCAGTTCTGGAGGGCATGGCACTGTACACACCAAATGCTCGTGCTTCGTAGCTCGCGGCTGCCACTACTCCGCGTCCTCCCGCTCCACCGACTGCGACGGGCTTCCCGCGCAAATCAGGGTCGTCCCGTTGTTCAACGGAGGCGAAGAAGGCGTCCATGTCAACATGAATGATCTTACGATGAGGAGACACGGGGTTTGACCTTGATCAATGAATCAAATGACACTGGTAATGTTACTCTCAGAAGCCCTTGAAGCAAGTTTCGAGGATAATAGGCAATGTTTTTCGTGGAGTTGCAAAGTGTATGCGGGAATCAATCCAAGGAAATATTGCCTCGAAGTTTGGCATTAGCGCTAGCTTTTATAGAAGGGAAGTGCTAACCAGCTCGCCTTGGCCTACATCCGAGATTAAGTCATTGTAGTTTAGAAACAAATAGGTGTTTGGCGATTTTGGTGCTTGCGTCACGTAGTTCAGCGAGCATATGTCTTTGAGGTTAGCGCAATATCAAAAGGCAGTCCACCACCAATCGTTAAATGTTGTAGCGATCGAAATCGTCACGGGCGAGGAAATCATTTCCTTAGAGGCAGGGCCAGGAGTATCCCTGACCCTGATGATGGGATGGTTAGCCTTGAGACCGGTCAATCTTGCAACCAGTGGATAGGTGACTCAGGTAAATGGCCGATAAATGGTCGATCAATCCTCTTCTGTCACCATCAACTCACTCTCCGGCGCACCTTTTAATATCCCTTTAGACTCAAATACTTTGAGTTGGATCTGCTCCAACAGCTCTGGGTTATCTGCCAACACGGTTTTGACGTTATCGCGGCCTTGTCCTAAGCGATTGCCAGCGTAGCTAAACCAAGAACCAGACTTGTTGACAATGTCCAGCTCTACGGCAAGATCCAGCACTTCGCCTTCATGCGAAATCCCTTGGCCAAAGATGATGTCGAATTCCGCGATCCGAAACGGCGGCGACACTTTGTTTTTGACAACTTTCACCTTTACCCGGTTTCCAATTGTCTCAGTCCCTTCTTTGATTTGGGCCATTCTCCGAATGTCGAGACGAACTGAAGCATAGAACTTGAGTGCATTTCCCCCGGTCGTGGTCTCTGGATTTCCAAACATGACCCCGATTTTTTCACGGAGCTGGTTGATAAAAATACAGACACAGTTTGTTTTTGAGATGGCTGCTGTCAGCTTTCTCAGTGCTTGCGACATCAACCTCGCTTGTAATCCCATTTTTGAATCCCCCATTTCTCCCTCGATTTCGGCCTTGGGTGTCAGGGCGGCTACCGAATCAATGACAATGATGTCAATCGCGGCAGAACGAATCAGGGTTTCTGTGATTTCGAGGGCTTGCTCTCCGAAATCTGGCTGTGATACATAGAGATTTTCAGTGTCAATCCCTAGCTTTTCAGCGTATCCCCGATCAAAGGCGTGCTCAGCGTCAATGAACGCCGCGAGACCGCCTTTCTTTTGTGCTTCTGCGATCATGTGCATAGCCAAGGTCGTCTTTCCAGAAGACTCAGGACCATAAATCTCGATGATCCTGCCTCGTGGAATGCCTCCGATCCCAAGAGCAATGTCTAGCGATAGGGAACCTGTAGGAAGGGCAGGTACGTCCACGACAGCATTGTCGCTGAGCTTCATCACGATCCCTTTTCCGTAGGTTTTTTCAAGTTTGTCAACCGTGAGTTGAAGCGATTTTAATTTTTCAATGCGAAGATCTTGACTCATGATACATTGATTATGGTTCGAGTTGTTTGCGTGATCTGGAATGAACTGGGCGAATGTTGACGTAAGTGAAATTTAACCAGATTTCTGTGTAGGAAATTACAGAAATATTTCGACAAAAGGGAAAGTTGCAAAACACCAAACTACTCCTTAGTGACAATTCGGACGGAGTCGATTCGAATGTCTTGGAGCAGTTGGCCTCCTTCTTGGGCAGGTTGACGGGAAATCCTCATGACAATATCCATTCCTTCCACCACTTCTCCGAATACCGTGTAGGTGAAATCCAGAAACGGAGCGCCTCCAACTTCCAAATAGCGCGCTCTTTGTTCAGGAGCGTAGCGAAAATCATCCACTGGGTGTTGAGCGAGATAGTCGGCATAATTCCCTTCAAATTGACCTGTACTGACAGCCTCATCAAATTCAAGAAAAGATCGACCTTTTCGCTTGTTACTAGCAATTGTCTCCATGCTGTCCAAAAGAGATTTGCTGGCCTTTTTTCCCGTCACGAGGTAAAACTGACTTCCCGAAGAACGTTGGTCTGGATTTACGTCGTCGGGTCTTCTGGCCATTGCGAGAGCACCACGGACATGCACGTGATGTTCAGTCAGCTCTGCCGCTAATTCATAGCCTGGTCCCATGACTGTGTCTTTCCATGTGCCATGTCTGGACCTTGGATCGCCTGCTTGCACCACAAAGTTGTGGATCACGCGAGAGAAAGTAAGGCTGTCAAAGAATCCTTCTTGAGTGAGTTCTAAGAAATTTTTCCGATGAATGGGGGTGTCTTCATACAATGCAAGAGAGATGTTTCCCAATTGAGTGTAGAGGATTACCTCAGGAGCTTGAGTGGATGTTGTGTGGGTGGAAACAGAGTTGCTGTTTTGATTGGCACAACTTCCCAATCCAACAATCCAGACAATGATACCGAACTGGATAACACGCATTACGGCTACAAGTATAAAAAAGTTAGAACAAAAAGCCAAAAAAAGTAGCAAATATTTTTTGGACTTGATTCCAAGCACAACCGAAAGGGGCCGTGGTATTACCTTTGTTCAGTCAAATAACTCTTCATCTCGCTCCAACATCAGGATGGCGTGCTGAGGAACAATGAAGAATTTCTGCCCTTGATAAACGACGTCGTAGGCACTTTTTTGGAGGAATATGGCGAGGTCACCCGAGCGCGCCTGAAGGGGAATGTACTTCGTCGTGTCAGACTGATCTTTCCATGGTTCGTCTTCCGTTGGCATGGGAAGTGGATAGCCAGGGCCAACTTTCATTACAAAGCCGCTCTGGATTTTCTCCTTCTCCAGTACCCCTTGCGGCAAAAAGAGGCCACTTTCGGTGCGATCCTGGATATTCCGAGGCCGAATCAGAATTCGGTCTCCTATGATGATGAGTTTGTCGAGATTAATTCCTTCGCTAGGATTCATACAAGAGAAAGATGGTAGATTTAGTTTCTCAATTTACAAGAGACTTTGGAAACGAGGGGGAACTTTAGTGGCGCGACTCTTCCTTCCTCTATAAGGAAAATTCATTCTACAATGCAAACCAGCAAGTGACTGCGTGTGAATGGATCTGTGTGTTAAGGATACGTTGGTTTAGCGATGAAGAAGCAGACGTAGCTAATCATCCGTTTATTTTGTGAGCTAGGATGGGCCACCGTGCAAAAGACAGGCACTCGTCTTACCCTTGATGTGAAAGAATTTTATAAAATCTTATCAAAAAATTCAAATAGGATTTGGATAATTGTGTGAGAGACATTAATATTGAATTAATAAAGAATCACGCTTGCAGCTAATGTGCTTTGTACGGGCTGCTTAGTATAAGAGTTGTGTTTTCATGGTTGTGCTGTAGGGATGGCTCCAATGTGGGCTGTCCCTTTTTGTATGGCCATATTTTGCCAAAGGGTTAATGAAGAATCGACGATTCGACTCGTTTTTTTTTCAGCGGTGATACCAGGTTAGCGTGATTTAGTAGATCCTTTTTTCTTTTGCGGAAACAGTCATTTTCTTTTTGCTAAGAAGGATGCGCTGAAGCTTTCAGCCGAAATACTAGCATCTTCTCCTGTACTGTCTTCCATAAGTCTTAACAATACAAACGTACTTGTTTTCTAAGCAAACCCTTCCTGGAAGGGCCCTAAGCCTATATTTTCCTGCTTTCGGGGAGCCTGCGTCCCACAAGTCCAAAAAAGATTTCGATTTTCTTTCAGGCTTTCTACATCGGCCCGGTTTTTGATCTGATTCATGAAGATAATATTTCACGCGGTGAAGGATCGGAAAGGGCGAAATAATTTGACCAAAGCCGAATTTCCCTGCTCAGTGGATTATTCTCATGTTTAGAGGTCTTCTGCTCCAAACATCATACCTGCTCTTTGTGATTCCCCCCAGGGTTGTTGCACCGTTTATTACAGGAGGCAGAATGTTGAAGAAGGTTTACAAAATTCGTGTTAGAGGCTTTGGGATGAGCCTTTCTTTACTGCTGCTTGCAGCAAGTTGGGGAAGTGTATCTCTCTATGGCCAAGCTGGGCTGGACTTCGACTTCCATAAGCAAACGCTTCTCAGCGATCAGCAATATCGTCTTCAGTCCGAGGCTTTTGAGAATGCTGTGTATCGGTACATGTCAGGACTCAATGGGCAAGTTCCTCATGGAGAGCGAAGCGTGTATGTGATCCCTGTGGTGGTGCATGTGATGCACCTACCTGAAGATGATCAGCCACTGGCTAACAGTTCTAATTTGACCGATCAGCAAGTAGAGAAGGCGATCTCACACCTCAATCAAGCGTTTCGCAATGCGGGCGCCTTTGCCGGTGACCCACAACTCAGCAATGCCAATGTACCTGCGGCAGATGTGAGTATCGAATTTTGCCTTGCTCAGGTAGATCCATATGGCCAGCCTACAAATGGGATCACCCGCGTGCCTACATCGTTGAGCAATTTGTATTTGAACGACCCGTGTCCTGCCGGGACTGGTAATCAAGACGTTTGTCTGAAAAATTTGTCGCGCTGGGATACCAGATACTACCTCAATATCTGGGTGGTCAACAACATTTGCACCTCTACCCTCGACGGCTGTCTTATCAATGGATACAGCCTCTTGCCTGGGGCTCACGGCACCCCTCAAGATGGCATTGTCATAGAGAGAGAATTTTTCGGAACTACGCCTCAGAAAGCTACCGAACTCATTCACGAGGCTGGGCACTATATGGGGCTGTTCAATACGTATTACCAGCCATCTGTCTCTCCAAGTCCATGCGAAAACGGAAATTGTCTCACCAACGGTGACGCCATTTGTGACACGCCACCCGATGCCAGTCGCCAAGGGGTGAATTGTCTTGCAGGGGAGACCATGAACTCTTGCAGCAGCGATGCCGACGATACCACCGCCAACAATCCATTCACTACGGATGTCGAAGATCTCTATGAGAACTTCATGGACGATGGTGCTGCGGCCTGTCGAAACTCTTTCACCCCTATGCAAAAGGTGAGAATGAGGTTTGCGCTGATCAACGCAAGATTCAGTCTGCTCGGCGGTTCAGCTTGTGTCAGCAACACGGAAAATATTGGCTTTGGCAATTGGATCAAGCCACCCGTTTATACTTGCGACTCCTCTATCGCGCCAAGTATTCAAGTGTATAACAGTGGTGACCAGCCGGTGACAAACATTCAGTTTTCGCAGCGAGTAGATGCCTACCCTGAGAATTTGTGGACTTGGACCGGAAATATACAGCCGGGAGACACTATCGCTATCCAGTTGCCAGCCAAAGTACTGCCTGTGGGCAAGCATAGCTGGCGAGTCGAGATTCTATCTCTCAATGGTGGCGGGTTTGACGACGATGAATCAGACAATCGACAACGACTGTTTTTCTTCCGATTTCCCTCTGCAACCCCGATATCAGATTTCCCCTTCTGCGAAGATTTGGAGCAAGGCCAGGAGTTGTTTGATCAAATCGACTGGGATGGCATCGTGGGATTTGACTTTTTTCCTTATGATAAGTGTGAGCCAGTTACCGGAAAATCTGTGCTGCGCTACAACAGCAGCGGCTTGTGGAGTCAGGGAACTGTGGCCAACAAGGAAGGCACCAAGGACGCTGTGTATAGCCAGCCAATTGATTTGAGAGGATTCAATCAAGCGACTTTCTCCTTTTACAGCGCTTACAAGCAAGGGCTGTTGGGGAAAGGACTGGGAATGAAAGTGTGGGTATTGCCAAGTTGTGGCGAGGCTCCTGAGCTAGTGTATGAGCGTGCTGGAGCAGATCTCGAGTCTTCTCAGACAGGATCCAATCCCACGATCGTTGGTTGGGAACCTTCGGGTTGTGGGGAGTGGAACTATCACGAGATTTCACTTCGTAAGTTTACCGGAGACATCATTCGGGTGATTGTTGAAGTAGAATTGGAGGCAGAATACAGCCAGAATTTTTATCTGGACAACCTCTGCGTCGATGCTTCCGACGCCTGCCTGCTCCCTACCGCCATTCCTGCTATGGCTGGGCTATACCGGGCCGATACCGCTTGCCTCTCGCCTGATGGTTGGGTACACTTCTGGAAATATGCAGGTTCGACTCCGACCACAGCAGAAGATGTCCTCTTGTTCTCAGCCTTTGGTCTGGACAGTGCCTTAATAACCAACCTCCAAGCAGAGAAAGTGTCGATGGCTGTGACGGCCAACTACGGGAAAGGCGGTCATGATATGTCCGATGCTGCCTATGTTAGAAACGAACAGGGCTGGTATGTGGCAGGTCGATATTGGTCACTGGAAGCGCCAGGAAAAATAGCCGATTCAGTGCGAGTCCGCATATACTTTGATCAGACTGATTTAGATGACCTCAAGGCGCAGGCAGGTAATTTCTCTGGCAACACACCGCCAGTCACTGTCTTTAGAATCGGGGTAAATCCTGATCCGCAAGCAGGTCATGAGGGGATTGGGGCTTCGGATTGGGGAGAGTTTGCTTCTTCCTCTCTGGCTACAGGATCTGTATCTTGGCAAATGGAGGATTTTGGAAACTATTTCGCAGCAGAATTCTCGCTTTCTCAGTGGGATGGGTTGGGCTTTGGTATCAGTGGCGATGGTCAAGGTTATGGGCCTACCTACCCGCCAGTGATAGAGATCACTTCTTTGGAGCAAGATCGTGGGGTCATTCGGCTGGATTGGAGGACACCGAAAGAATTAGGCGCTGGAGAATATCAAGTCTTGCGGCGCGAGTTCGGTCAAAAAGACTTTGAGGTAGTGGGAACTGTCAGCTCAATGGAAAATAGTTGGATACCTCAACTTTATACTTTCATCGATCAGTTTCCGCTGCGCGGACGTGCCGAATATTCTCTCAGGCTCAGCCACGACCTCCCCATCCTTGGGACCAGTGATACTTTGATGATAGAGTTTGATTTGGCCAAGCTGGTGACAGCCTATCCAAATCCTTCTCCCGGCGAGGTGCGATTCAAAATAGAAACTGAAGCAGGTGAACCAGTTCACGCGAGCATCTACAACTCAAACTGGCAGAAACTGGTGGAAAAAACCTGGCGCCACGAGGGAGAAGAGGCACCTGCCTTAGATGTGTTATCTCTTGCACCCGGGATCTATTACTATGTCGTAAGATTTCTTTACGGAAGTGAAGTGATCGAAGTGAGGGGCAAAGTCATTCGGATGTAGAGTGACTGAGTTGAGGCGGGCGTTTCTGACTCGAGAAACCAAATAAATCGGTTGGAGTTAATTTAGCAAATCGCCTGCTAATCTTACATGTGGATACTGTGGATTCTTTGGACTTCGTGAAACAAGTAATTTCGCGTAACATCGCTTATTGTTTACTATTCTTCGGCCACTTTCTTTCACCTAACCCAAAAGACAAGCGTTCCGGCGGGAACACCTGTAACATCATCGGCTCAGCGCCACAAAGCGATCCTACTTTCTTTGGCTGGCCTTGCTCACTATGATTCAGGGGTTTGCCCCATTCCGCCCAAGGGACCTTCGCTCGCAAACGGACCCGCGCCTATGCAGCCAATGTTACCTATTTTGAAGCGACTAAGCCTCACTGTGCTAAGTCTGTTGGGCACCCTGTGGTTGTCCACCTCTTCTCTCCTCGGAACCCACGCCATGGGATCTGATATCACCTACAAATGTTTGGGGGGGAACACATACGAAATTACCCTGACCATCTATCGGGACTGTGTAGGATCAGCGTTGACTCCTACGCAGAACATATTTATTTCCTCTTCTTCCTGCGGCGTAGCACAGTTTGTGATCACTGCGCCTCGTGTGAGCCTTACCGAGCTTTCGCCTTTGTGTCCGATCCAGCAGCCACTCAGCACCTGCAATGGAGGGCCGCTACCGGGAGTCCAAGAGCATGTCTATCGCACGACCTACACGTTCCCTCAGCAATGTGTGGACTGGAAAATTGCGTGGCAACTTTGCTGTAGGAACTATGCCATCACCAACTCCGTGATCACGCCGAACACCCGAATGTACATTGAGGCATTCATGAATAACCTCACGGTCACCTGCAACAACTCTCCCTATTTTACCACTGCCCCCGTACCCTATCTCTGTAACGGAGAGCCTTTTTCTTACAACAATGGCGCTGTGGATGATGACGGAGATTCTCTGGTGTTTGAACTCGTAGATCCCCTCGACTACATCTATGGTCCCACTGGAGGAATGGCTGTTCCGGTGCAGTATGAAGCTGGATTCAATGTGAATTATCCGATAGGGACCACACCCGTCAACAATTTCGGATTCGATACCAATTCCGGTCAGATCTCCTTTATCCCCAATGGATTACAACAGGGCATTGTCGCCCTGCTGGTGAAAGAATATCGCGATGGAGTGCTCATTGGCACCACGATGCGTGACCTTCAACTCGTGGTGATCAGTTGTGCCAATACGCCGCCAACGATTAGCCCACCCTTCAACATCACAGGAGGGCAATACAATGGTAATACTTTTTCGGTCTGCGCGGGAAATACCCTGGACTTTGACGTGATTGTGACTGACCAACAGGGATTTGACATCATTACCATTATTACCACCTTGGCACAAGCTGTGCCTGGAGCGACCTTGACCGTGACAGGAATCAATCCGGTGAGCGTGAATTTCTCATGGCCTACCACGGTGGCTGACATTGGGAATTATTTTTATACACTGACTGCCAAGGACAATGGCTGCCCCATCATAGGCACCAGTGTGGTCGGCTACAACATTGTGGTTCAGGAAGGAGAAATTCTTCCACCTACGCTCATACAGGTGTGTCCCACCACAACCTCCACCGTTGCCCTCACGACCACCATTCCAGCTCAGCCAGGTGCCACATATGCATGGACCCCAGTCGGAGCAGTAGCAAATCCCACTAGTCCCAACACGACTGGTTTCTTAGATTCATCCAGTGTGTTTACCCTCACACAGCTGCCGGTATTGGGCTGCCCAGTGGTGCAACCCTTCGAGGTCATACCTGAAGCGACCCTCACGCTGGCACTGGACTCGGCAGACATTTGCCTAGGAGATTCCGTTCAACTCCAAGCGTCATTCACGGTCAATGGCCCTCCCATCAATCCACCGACGTTCACATGGGTACCTTCTGCGGGCCTGATCAATCCATTTAGCCCCAACCCAATCGCTTCGCCCTCGGCCACAACCACCTACACCCTGAGCGTCACCACGCTCAACTGTGCCTACTCGGCGGATTTGCAGGTTCAAGTAAGTCAAGCCCCCGTGCTCAGCCCTATTCCCGGGCAAGGAATCTGTCAGGGCGATTCCCTTTCGCTGATAGTGCAAGGCAGCAACCTGGCCGGGGTATCGTATCAATGGCTGCCTGTGATCGGCGTCAGTAATCCGAACGCCGGCTCTGTCACAGTATCTCCTGCCACCACTACGACGTACACCGTGATTGCCAGCAATGCATGCGGAGCAGATACGACCAGTGTGTTGGTAGAAGTGGCAGCGCCCATCCAACTCATTCCTTCTTTCACGCACCCAACATGTGCAGGTGACAACGATGGAGAAGCTACGATGGTCGTGAGTGGTGGTGCGGGTGGAAACGACTTTACCTGGATGCCCAATGTCGGTGTAGGGCCGAATGCATCCAATCTTGGGGCCGGATCCTACACGGTGTCAGTACAGGATCTCTACGGATGTAGGGACACGGTGACCTTCGACATCACTGAACCTTTGCCCTTGGTCGTTGACAGTATTGCAGGAATCGACATTACTTGCTTTGCTGGAAATGATGGAAAAATCACGGTCTTTGCCTCCGGAGGTACACCAAATTATGAGTACTCTATCGATGGCGGCACAACTTGGCTCAATCAAAATACCTTCATCGGCCTGAGTGCAGGCGTGTACACCGTGATCATTCGAGATGCCAATGGTTGTGTAATCAACACCCCTCCCATAACTTTGGTGCAGCCGCAAAATCCTGTCAACGGGATTCTGGTCACCAAAATCGATGCTGACTGCAACAACCCGTTCGGAGAAATTACGGTCACGGGAATCGGAGGCACCTTCCCGTATCAGTATGCACTGAACGGGGGAGTTTTTGACACGTCGAATGTATTCACCGGACTCAACCCGGGATTTTACATTATCTCCATCATCGATACCTTGGGCTGCGACACAACCCTCGGGGTAGAGGTTTTTCAAATTGCTAATCCTTATGCGAGTCTCGATAGCGTAGGCGATGTGACTTGTTTTGGAGGAAACGACGGCTTTATTACCGTGAGTGGAAACAGTGGCACGCCACCTTATTCCTTCTCCTTTAATGGCGGACCTCTGCAAGCGGCCACATCCTTTGATAGCCTCACGGCAGGATTCTATACGATCTTCCTATTTGATTCCATCGGTTGCCGATACGACCTTAATGTGCTCATCGACCAGCCTGACAGCTTATTCAGCTATTTGGGAAATTACCAAGACACTGAATGCTTCGGAGATAGCTCTGGGGCGCTCTTGGTCCTAGCTGGAGGTGGCACGCCTGGATACCAGTATTCACTGGATGGGCAGACCTACACCGCGACGAACTTCTTTTCGGGGCTTCCGCAAGGGCCATACACGACGTATGTCAGAGATAACAATGGTTGCGTGGTGACCATGGATACGAGCATTTCTCAACCTCCGCTGGTAGTAGGAGGCATCGGAAGTCAAATTGATCCGCTGTGCTTTGGGGATTTCAATGGACAAGTAGAACTCAGCGCCGTGGGTGGAACTCCCCCTTACCAGTTTTCTTTGGACGGCCAGATATTTTTCTCCAACAATTTCTTTGGAAATCTCGGGGTGGGATCATACAACTACTTCGTACGAGACGCCAATGGCTGCCAAGACATCATCACGGTCACGGTCTCTCAACCGCCGTTGCTTATGGGCGACATTGCCACGGTGGTGGATGTGCGCTGTTATGAGACCGAAAGTGGCCAAGTCACGTTGAGCTCTCAGGGTGGCACACCGCCCTACGCTTTTTCTTCGGATGGGGGGATCAGCTTCGAGAATGACAATGTGATTCGGGGTCTGGGCAGCGGATTCTACGTCTTTTTGATTGCCGATTCCAATGGGTGCATTGTGCAAGCAGAAACTTCAATCATGGAACCACCCGCCTTAACGGGTGAAATCATGCCTATACCAGTGACTTGCTTCGCCGATAGCAACGGGATTGCCGAGGTCAATGGAATGGGCGGCACAGGCCCCTATTCGTATCTTTGGAACACCGGAGAGACTACGCAGAGAATCACAGGTCTCGGGCCGGGCAACTACTTGGCAGTCGTCACGGACGCCAACGATTGCCAGATCGCATTGAGCACCGAAATATTTGAGCCACCGCAGATTGTACAAGATACCCTCTTGTTCACCGATGTGAACTGCTTTGGAGATTCGGACGGCACAGCTGCCATTGGAGTCTCAGGAGGATCTCCTCCGTTCAGCTTTCAGTGGAGCAATGGGGTAACAGATTCCCTCGTCACTAATCTCTCAGCTGGTACCTACGTCATCACGGTGACAGATACCACTGGTTGCGATATCAAGGACACTGTGGACATCGCCGAGCCCCCTCAGATAGAGTCCGAGTTGATCGATTTTGCCGATGCCTTCTGTTCTGAGGCGAATGGATTCATCACCATCGAAGCTCGGGGCGGAAACGGAGGATTTGCCTACCAGTGGAACCTAGATTCAATACAACTTGGACCCACCGCCATTCGCTTGTTTGGAGACACGACCTACACAGTTGTGGTGACGGATTCTAATGGGTGTGCTGCTACCTTCACCTATGAAATTGGCTCCGACCCTCGCCCCACGGCGGCTTTCATTCCAGACTTTTTTCCGGCAGATAGCTTCATCATCCGAACGGGCAGACCTGTCGATTTCATTAACCAATCTCGCAACGCCATCGCCTACTTCTGGGACTTCGGCGACGGGAGTTTTTCTGAGCAGGTCAGCCCAGGCCATGTGTATCGTGACACGGGAACTTATGAAGTGATCTTGGTGGCTTGGGATCCTAACTTTGCTTGCCCGGACACAGCCATGCGAAGGTTTACCCTGTTGCCGCCTGGTGCCATCTATGTACCCAACGCCTTTTCACCCAATGGAGACGACAAAAATGATACTTGGGCGCCTGACGGCGTCGGAGTGGTCTGGGTCACGACAAGGATTTATAGTCGCTGGGGCTTATACATTCGCACGCTGGAGGGCCTACCGGATCGCTGGGATGGGAAATTCGAAGGGGTAGATGTTCCGGAAGGTGTCTACGTTTATGTAGTGGATGCACTGATCAACGATGGCAGCCGATTTCACAAGGCAGGCACGGTGACGCTGTTTCGCTAGAGTCAGTCTTGAAGCAGCGAACCTTTGGGTGAAAGAAGTATCATCTTACATGTTTCGTGTCGCTCAAGCGAATTTGATGAATACATATCGGCTCAGCAATGGGGATCTCCCATCGCTGAGCCGTTTTACTATGGCCTTTTTGCTAAGGGCTGAAGCGAGGTCAGGTCCCCAATTTTTACAGGTCTCTGCTCCTCAATGCTTTTCCTCGCAGCGATACCTGTAAGAATGGACATGGCACCATCCCGGGGGCCAGCTGATTGTCGCCAGGGATCTGGGGCGTTGGGATCGCCAAAGATCTTGTCTGCCATCAGAATGTCGCCACCACCGTGGCCTCCAGCGCCATTAGAGACGAGAATGATTTCTGATTGACCAAAATTCTTCGTAAGCCGAATGCTGTCTTGTCCATCGTACTCGGGCTCCCACGGTTGCCGCTCTTGAATCCATGCCTCGACACGGCCTTGGGTGCCATTGAAGGCGATGCGGTAGCCCTCGTAAGGGGAGTAAGTCGTGAGGGAATAGCTCGTGATGACCTGATTGGCGTGGCGAATCTGCACCGCCATTTTATCATAAATATTGATGTCTTCGCGGAACACGCAGCCGTCTCGAAGGTAGCCGTCATGATGTTCATTCTCCACGTAGAGCTTGGTCAGTTGCTCATTTTTGGTGATGTCCCAGTAGAAATCACAGGATTGCTTGTGGGGGCAGGGCCTACAGTGCGTGTGTCGAAAAGGCCCGTTTTTTCCATAAAAATCCAAGCTTCCGTAGGCAAATACTTCCTCGGGCTCAGACTCTAGCCACCAGTTGAGCAGGTCAAAGTGGTGGGTGGACTTGTGGACCAGCAACGTGCCGGAATGTTCTCGATAGCCATGCCAGCGTCGAAAGTAATCCGCGCCATGAGAGGTGTCGAGGTACCAGTGAAAATCGCAAGACACAATGTCTCCGATTTCGCCAGATCGCAAGATTTCGTAGATTTTTTGGCGGTGAGGAGAGTAGCGGTAGTTAAAGGTGACAGTCAAGCTGGCTTCGCTCTTGGCCTGGGCGTCAATGATGGCTTGACACTTCGCCTCGTCCGTAGTCATGGGCTTTTCTGAGATCACCTGCACATTTCGCTCCAGGGCTTTGATGATGAATTCGTGGTGGGTCGCATCTACTGTGGTCACGATCACGAGATCCGGGCGTGTCTTGTCCATCATTTCATCGAAGTCCTGAAACGTATCGCAGGTCAAGTTGAGGCTTTTTTGGGCGGTGAGCGCCCGGCCTGGATTTATGTCACACAGCCCCACAAACTCAACCAGATCGGGGTACCATTGCTGCACATTGTGGCCCCAGAGTCCAATGCCCCGAACGCCAGTCCCGACGATCACCACCCTTCGCTTTGGGGCAGGCCCTGCGGCGAGGAGAGATGGAGCTGATCCGAGTAAAGCAGTTGCCAGAGCGATTTTTCCGCTTCGATGTAAAAAAGTTCTTCGGTCGATGGGTGCGAGCATCATAAAGGTGATCTGTTGGTGAAAAACAAGTGGTAATAGTCCCAGGGAAGCTGAGGGAAGAACGCCGTGTCAAAACAGGGCGAGATCTACTTCTCCTTCTTTGAAATTTGAGAATACTCATTTTCGTCTTTCCGAGGAAAGAAAATACCATCATTTTTCATCAAAGATCCGGCTTCTTCCTTCCCAGGCAGGATGGAAGAGCATTTTTTCAATAGGGTATTAGGTAGGGATGAGATGAAGCGAGGAAGTCCTACGTGGCTTTTGCTGGCAAGTGACTTATCTTTTGAGCTACGCTGACTTAGGCATTTGCCATGACCGAGGGCAAATCATAACCAATATGACTCGAACCAAAATCAGGACAAATAAGCGATTAACACGCCTGCAGCCACTGCTGAGCCGATCACGCCCGAGATGTTGCTGGCCATGGCGTATTGCAAGATATGATTGGTGGGATCTTCCTTCAACGCCAGTTCGTTGGCAACGCGAGAGGCCATTGGCACAGCACTGAGACCCGTGGCACCGATGAGGGGATTGATTTTTTTCTTGGCAAATAGATTGTAGATTTTTACAGCATAAATCCCTCCTGCTACCGAAATCGCAAACGCAAAGAAGCCACCAGATACGATCAATAAAGTATCAATGTTGAGGAAAGTCCCGGTAGTCATGGTGGCCCCGACGCAAAGACCCAAAAAAATCGTGGCGATGTTCATTAGGGGACCAGAGGCTGCTTGGTAGAGGCGATCGGTGATAGAACCAGCTTCCTTGAGCAAATTTCCAAATAGTAACATCCCCACCAACGGCACGGAAGAAGGAACCAAGATCGCCACGAGGGTGCCGAGGACAATGGGAAAGAGAACTTTGACGAGTGGCAGATTGCGGATCGGTGTTTTCGAAGGAAACAGTTGATCCTGCTTTTTCATGTGAATGGCCAATTCGCGCCGATTGGTCGTGAGCCTCACCACAAAGGGGATGATGACTGGGACAAGCGCCATATAACTGTAAGCAGCTATGGCGATTGGACCGAGCAAATGAGGAGCCAGCTTGATGGTGGTATAAATCGCAGTGGGACCGTCGGCGCCGCCAATGATGCCAAGAGAGGCCGCTTCAGGCAAGGTAAATCCAGCGGCTATAGCTGCAAACATGACGGAGAAAATGCCGATTTGTGCCGCAGCGCCAAAAAATGCCAGTCGAAGGTTGCGCAGCATCGGCCCGAAGTCTGTCAATGCGCCCACCCCCAAGAAAATGATCGGAGGCAGCAATCCGGTTTTGATGAGCGCATAATACAACATCGCCAGAATGCCGTGCTCGCTGGCAATGTCCGTGATGCTCATTCCTTCCACCTCGCTAACAGGCGGCACACTCATCTCACCTCCGGGAAAATTCGCCAGAAGCATCCCGAACGCGATTGGCACCATCAGCAGCGGCTCATACTTTTTGCCCAAGCCCAAATACAGGAGGAGGAATGACACGGCGAGCATCAGCACCGTTCCGGGGTCTTGAGCCAGCTCTCCCAGAGCCGTCATATCCCAAATGCGCGCAAGGAAGTCCAATTTTACAGGATAAAATGGTGGTGTTAACAAAAATCAGAAAGAAAATCAGGCAAAGGAAGCCGGGCTCAACGTGGCAAGAACATCGTCTTCCTCGACTGTGCTGCCATTTGCACGCATTTGCACAATGATTCCGGCCTGATCGGCCACGATCGCATTGAATACTTTCATGGCTTCTACATATCCTATCACCTCACCCTGCCGAATGTTGTCGCCTACTTTTTTGGGGCTGTCTCCTGGTTCTCTCGTCCAGTAAAACACACCTTCCAGCGGCGTCAGCACCTTGTGACCCGATGCAGTGCCGGGAGCCGTCAAGGGCCTTTCCAGCACAGGAGCTTTTTCTGTATGAGTCACAGGTACATCATGGCTGTTGTAGCTGACTTCAACTTGATAAGGCTGGCCGTTGACGGATATGCGTAGCGACTTTGGAAGCAGGGAAGTCCCTTGGGGTTCGGTAGAAATATTGCCAACGCTTACATAGGAATTGCCGGGAGCTGGAGATCTTTTTTCAGCCAAGTCTTTCTCAAATTCAGCTTTGGCTTCCCCAGACTTAAATTTTCGATACTGCTGTGGGTGCATCGCCAGCTCCATGAGTTCTTCGTCGTCCTCTCCTGTCTCCCAGCCCATTTCTTCCATTTCTTTGCGAAATATAGGGAGCGCATCAGGGTAGAGATCTTGGGGGTGACCCTCGTAAAACACTTTACCTTGGTCCGTGGCAATCTGTTTGATTTCCGCAGCAATCGGACCCGGAACCTTCCCCGATTTTCCGAGAAGCATGTCCCACGTATTGTCATCAATCATTGACCACCTTTCGCGACCTTTGATCATCTGGATCACATTCATCAAAGCCACATTCTTCACATATTGGCTGTATGGCGTCACCAAAGGGGGATATCCTAGATCAGGCCAAATGGTCTCCACTTCTCGAAAGAGCCGGATCAGGAGCTGGTCCTGTGTGAGTGGTGCCTGGTTGTTTTTTGACAGCCACTTGTTGAGGCTGCTGAGATTTTGTTCCAAATCTGCCATGAGACTTCCCATCATTCCGCCCGGCAAGCCCGGACCAATCAGAAGGGAGTTCATGAGGCGGTTTTTATCATTGATGTACAATCCCAGCCAGTCGTCAACGAAGCGCTGGGTGAGACTGCGAACTTCCATGTAGGCATCCATATCAATGTCTGGCAGCAAAAACCCTGCATCCCTGAGCATTGCATGGATCGTAAGCAAATCCGCATGAGCCGTTCCCCACGAAAGAGGCTCCATCGACACATCAATGATGTCGGCTCCGGCACGAGCGACCTCCAGGGTGGTCGCCACGGAGAAGCCTGGCCCGGAATGGCCGTGATACTGAATGAGGATATTCGGAAAGTCTTTTTTGATTCGTCGCACCAATTCGCCCGTAGAGGCGGGACGACCTAC
>DAITMB010000004.1:79220-80386 GCA_036835375.1 Bacteroidota bacterium | reverse complement strand
CCGGCGCCTAGAACGCAGTCTGCGTCGCCAAGCCGAAATAGTGCACCAAGCAGTGCACGGCCTTCCAGTTCTCGAAGCAACTCCTCAAGATCTAACAGTGGCACTTCCAATTCTTCGAGCCGCAGGTCCCCTCGATAGATTGTGTAAGATTGGCTCAATCAACTCATTCGTTTGATGATGGTGGTGTACTTGGCCCGGCATGAAAATGCCGGGCTTTTGTTTGTCACAAAAAAAGGAGGACGACCACCGGGCGCCCTCCATGCTATGACTGCGATTGCATAAGCCGGGTTCTGTGACTTGCCCATGGGCAAGCTTCCATCATTTATCTAGGCCTGGCGTCACCACCAGGCTCCAACGACCTACCCTCCGGCCTCGAGCGGGCAGCCCTACAGCGCCGGTTTATTTGGTCTTTCAGCCCCTGAGGTTTACCTAGCTCCCGATGTCGCCACCGAGACTGGTAGGCTCTTACCCCACCATTTCACCCATCACCTGTGATTCGATTGCTCGAATCCATCGGCTGGTTTGTTTTCTGTTGCACTTGCTGTCTTCTCTTCCGGTGAAGAAAATCCTTCCCATTAGGAAGCAGGGTGCCCTATGCTGCCCGGACTTTCCTCCCGCCACGAGGACGGGTGATGGACTTCACCGAAGCCAATAGCGCTTGTAAGATACGACACAATTCGATGATGGTGATTTGCGCAGAAACAATTCTCTGGACGGCTCTCTTGCTCCTTCCCTTACCAAGGGTCTGAAAATGGCTTGCTCTGGCGCATTCTTTGATCCAGATGGGGAGAACAGGAACCATTTTTTCCCATGTTGATTTATTGTGTCATCCTCGCCACTTGCTTGACCGTTCTTCCTCCAGGTACCACTTCCAGCGTCGATTCCTCCCGATCGACCAGCCTGCAAGTGCAGGTATCTCCGAATTCAGGGAGGGAAGGATTATTTTTCCTGGACCTCTCTCAGTGCCATGCCCAAGGCTGGGTAGAAGTCCGTGTCCTCAACGTGATTGGCAGGGAAATGTCGCGCATTTCACTAGCGCCTCAACCCGGCAGCAGAATCGGCGTGGATATTCGCCACCTTCCCACGGGTATTTATTTGCTTGAAGTGACACAAGGCTCTTGTAAGCAAGTCCGTCGGATTCTCTATCAATGAGATGTTTTCTGGAA
>DAITMB010000004.1:0-79120 GCA_036835375.1 Bacteroidota bacterium | reverse complement strand
CCCAGCCAGTAACTTTGGCCGTTGTAATCTTTCAAAACCCACTCGGGGTATGTTGTTCCAAATAGTCGCTCGAAGGCTGGGTCTCCAGCATAGGGTGAGCGGAGATAATTCCACTTCAGCTGAATCCGACGGTCTTGCCATAGCGACTCGTTGAGAATGGTGAGGCTGACACCGAGCAAATTGGCACCGACATCGCTCCAGCTAAACCCCCATGCCTCGCCGAAGCCATCGAAAATTTCAATGCTGCTCATCGCAGCAAAGCCTTCCAGGCTTCCGAGCCACATCGCCTTATTTCGGCTCATACCCGACCAGATGTGCATGTCCATGAACAGCGAGCTGGTGACGTAGCCGCCGTAGGCATGACCAAATTTATCAACCTGCTTCCACTGATGCAGATCGTCGAAAAAATGAAAGCTGGACAATTTTTCGTTTGCGTACCAAGCAAATCCTAAAGCCGTCATGGACAATACGTAGCCCCCTCCGATCGCACTGTATGCGAAGGTATTCCGTGATTTGTTTGGGATAGAATCGGGGATGAGCCAACTGCCGTTGACCCGAAGCTGAGAGACGCCCAACAACGTGGAACAAAGCAATAACACGGTCAAACAGACAGATTTCACAGTGCGGTTCTCAGGTGGTGGATGAATCAACCCATCGGGGCGATCACTTGACGACTAAGGTCATGGCCGTGCCAGCTTGCAGCTTTTCGGCAATATACGAGTAAAGGTCCAAGTACTCGCCAATTTGCGGGATGACGACGCCCCCTTGCGCATCGGGGGCAGTAGTGCCGAGTCGGAGGTACCGAAAATCTTTGGTGGTGGGGTCCACCAAGTGAATCATGCCTTTATGCTGCTCGGGGAACCGAAACCAATAGGCACTATGTAGGCCGCCATCAGCACGGAGAGCTAATGAATAAGTGCCTGCGGGTACCATCAGCACGGGGTGCTCCAAGGTACTGGCAGTGATACCACTTGCCGCGAGCGTGCCTGAGACTTGGTTCTCTCCCCTTGACTGGCGCGCGAGGGTGAGCGTAAGCGTTGAAGCCGGCGTCGATGGGCGCACAGGAGTCGAAGGAATAGGGGTGACCGGATCGACGGCAGGCTGGTTGGTGGAAGAGCGGCCCAAGAGCCAGTTCAGAAATCGCTCGAAGAAGGAAGCCATGATGGTAGGTTTCCACAAACTTAGGAATAATTTCGTGTGGACAGAATATAACCTGTTGCTGAGATGAATCGATTCCGAGAGACCTTTTCCTCTGGCGCCCCGTGGGAGCATGCCGTAGGATATTCGAGGGCCGTGAGGGTGGGGCAAGTAGTAGAAGTAAGTGGCACCACAGCAGTACAAGAGGGGGAGGTCTGCTACCCCGGGAATGCCTATCTTCAAGCGAAGCTTGTTCTGGCAATCATCCAAGAGGTGCTGCATCGTGCAGGTGCCAGCCTACAGGATGTCGTTCGGACGCGAATTTATACCACGGACATCAGCTTGTGGGAAGACATCGGACGAGCACACGGCGAATATTTTGCTGCTGTGAAACCCGCCTGTACCATGGTCGAAGTGAATGCCCTGATCGACCCAGACTTAGTAGTGGAAATCGAGGCTACAGCAGTCATTCCTGCAACTCAGGCGGATTCTTGGTGAGTCTTCTGAGGTCAACAGGAGGTGGATGATTTCACCAAAATGGTTTCTGAGAGGCCACAAAAAATCACATCACATACTAATTTTTTCTTTGGTACATTCGCCCCGTTTTCTACACATCACAGGGTCATCATATCATGGATTTATCCGTGTTCCTCACCACCGACGGGTTGATCTCTCTCCTCACACTCACCTTGATGGAGATCATCCTCGGAATCGATAACATTGTTTTTATCTCAATCGTGGCAGCCAAACTGCCTGATTCTCAGGAGAGAAAGGCTCGAAACCTAGGACTCACGCTTGCACTTCTATTTCGGATTAGTCTACTGCTCTCTATCAACTGGATTGTGTCGCTAAAGGAGCCAGTGATTCACTTTGTGTCCTATGAACCCGGAGCCGAATACACGCCATTTGCAATGAGTTGGCGAGACCTGATTCTCATTGCTGGCGGAATTTTCCTGATGGTGAAGACGATCACGGAGATGCACCACAAGCTCGAAGGAGAAGAAGATTCTGGCGAAAGCAAGGTGAAAGGAAATTCTTTCTGGGGCGTGATTTTCCAAATCATTGTACTAGACGTTGTGTTTTCCTTTGACTCGATCCTCACAGCGGTGGGGCTTTCGGATCATGTGTCCATCATGATCTTGGCGGTGGTCATTTCGCTGATCATCATGCTCTTAGCGGCAGGGAGTATCAGTCGATTCATCAACAGCCGACCAACGATGAAGATGCTCGCGCTGTCATTTTTGCTCCTGATCGGCTTTATGCTCATTGCCGAGGGGTTCGATCAGCATGTAGAAAAAGGGTACATCTACTTTGCCATGTCATTTTCTTTCGTGGTGGAACTGCTCAACAGCCGCCTTAGAAAACCGAGTGCTCCCCCCGTGCAGCTACGCGAGCGCTACACAGTTGACGAGGACTCCCCCAAGGCTTGACGGATCTAGGTCTGAGCTAGTTGCTAGCTGATCTGCTTTGCCTAAAGCAGCTTCACAAAGTTTTTTTATCCATTCAATCCTAAGCCCTATCTTGTGGCCCTCATGCATGCGGGTTGAGGGTGGGTTGGGAGAAACTGGAAAGACTTTCATCCTCTATTACCACTTCCCGCAAATCAAAAGGGTTTATCGTAGTGTGTCTCGCACTGCATACCGCCTTCATTTTGGGATTTGACTCGCTTTTGACCTATGAAGTTACTCGAAGGAAAAGTTGCCCTCATCACGGGCGCCACTCGTGGCATTGGCCGCGCGATTGCGGAAGCTTACGCAGCACATGGAGCACATGTCGCATTTACTTACAGGTCGTCCGTTGACATTGCTGAGGAGTTGGAAGCCGCTTTGAAAGCGCATGGAGTAGAGGCCAAAGGTTACCAAGCTGACGCGGTGGATCTGGCCGCAGTGCAAGCTGTGGTGGACGACATCGTGTCACAGCACGGCAGGCTAGACATTATCGTCAATAATGCAGGCGTGACCCAAGACAACTTGTTGCTCCGTATGACCGAAGATCAATGGAACAAGGTGATTCAGACGAATCTTAACAGCATTTTCTTTACGACCAAAGCTGCCTTGAAAACCATGCTCAAGCAGCGAGCCGGGGCATTCATCAATATCTCATCCGTGGTGGGGCTGCAAGGCAACGCCGGCCAATCCAACTACGCTGCTTCCAAAGCAGGTATGATCGGATTCACCAAGTCAGTGGCAAGAGAGGTAGGCTCGCGCGGCATTCGTGCCAATGTGGTTGCTCCGGGATTCATCGCGACCGAAATGACGCATGCCTTACCAGAAAAAGAACTGGAAACTTGGCTCAAGGGGATTCCGCTTCAGCGAGCCGGACAGCCCAGTGATGTAGCAAATCTTTGTGTGTTCTTGGGCTCGGATATGTCCTCCTACGTCACGGGCCAAGTCCTGAATGTAGATGGTGGCATGGTCATGGCGTGAGATTCGCACATGCCCACACGGAGGATCCATGTAGCGTAGCGTTTTTCCTGAACATCCTCTCACTATGGGCTTTCTTCCGGGCCCGATTTGCCAGTAACGGTATCTATTTCCTGACGTATTCTCCGCATGACCTTGACCCTGATAGAATCTCCGTGGTGGCTCCTGTTGGTCCTTCCTCTTGCCGCCGTGATCGCTTGGTGGATGTATCGGAAAACGAAAGGCATCATGCCCGAACCTGCCAGGTGGGGACTGATGGGTTTGCGCTTTCTCTCTCTGTGTATCATCGGTTGGCTACTGCTTCAGCCCATTTTACGCGCGCTTCGCACGGTCACCTATCCTCCCATTGTTGCCTTTTTACAAGACGACTCGGAGAGTCTCGTGATCCAGTCAGATTCGGCCTATGTTCGGGATGTCTTTCCGGGCGAAATGCAGGCCGTCATGGAACAACTCACGCAACGGGAGGTCCAAGTGGACGGCTACCGATTTGGGACCGACCTATCTCCGGGCCTGTCGCCCGATTCTCTCCGATTCGAAGCGGAGGGAACCAATATTGCCAAGGCCCTTCGAGAGACGCAAAAGTTCTATCAAAATCTTAACCTTGGCGCGGTGGTCCTCATGAGCGATGGGATTGTGACTTCTGGAGCCAGCCCTCTCTACCAATTGGAGGCGCTGGGCGTGCCTGTTTACACGGTACTGCTTGGCGACACTACTGCCCAGCGAGATGTGAGAATTCGAGAGACGCTCTTCAATGAAATCGCTTACCTCAACACTGAAATGCCCGTGAAAGTGCGGGTGCAAGTGGAAGATTATGACCAGGCAAATCTCCAGGTGCTGCTCCAATCTAAGGGCAAAACCCTGGCTTCCCAGCCGCTGCGATTGGGCAACAACCGGCCGCAGGGGGAAGTAGATTTTTTAGTGAAACCGACAGAAGTCGGCCTTCAGGCCTTTGAGGTGTCCGTGACCCGCCTCGACGGAGAGGTGACCTATCTCAACAATGCACAGCGCTTCTTTGTAAATGTGCTCGAAACCCGCGTAAAAATCGCCCTTTTTGCCGGAGCGCCGCACCCTGATCTCGGCGCTTTGATCCAAGCGTTTGATCAAGAAGAAGGCTACGAAGTGTCGGAGTTTCTCTTGCGGGCTCCCGGAAAGTTTTACAACGATATCCAAGAGGTTGATCTCAAGGACTATGACCTGATCATTCTGCACAACTTTCCCGCCAGCTCCGCGGACCAAGAGGTCGTGGGTCGCATATCGACGGTGATCGAGAGTGAAAAAATACCTTTGATGGCCTTTGTGGGCACAGGAGCTGATCTCCGAACCATGCAACCGCTTTACAAGTGGCTTGCCGCTACCCCACAGAATTTGTCTCCTAGAGGAGAGGAAATCATTCTCAACTTTTCGCAAGATTACCGCAAGCACTCCACTTACACCTTCGACGACCGATGGATCTCGTGGGCGAATGCTGCTCCGCCGCTCTTTCGGCCACAGGCGGCATGGCAAGCCAAGGCTGACGTGGAGGTATTTGCCACTGCCAAAATCAAAAATATTCCCCTGGATTATCCTGTCTATGCCCTCCAGAACTATCTGGGCCGCAAGAACATGATCTTTTTAGGCGAAAACATCTGGCGGATGCGAGCGCACAGCTACTTGGAAGAAGAAGATTTCGAGCGTTTTGATGCGTGGCTGTTTAACAACATCAAGTGGCTTATGGTCTCAGACGACAAGCGCAAATTTCGAGTTGAACCCACGAAAAAAGTTTTTGCTGGTAGGGAAAATGTGTCCTTTCGCGGCCAAGCATATGATGACAGTTACCTTCCGATTCCGGGCGTCGAAATATCAGTTTCGCTGGTCGATCCTCAAGGCAAGGAAACGACTTACTATCTCGCAGAGACCCGCGAAAACCAGTATTTTCTCGATATGGGTAGTTTGCCCTCCGGCACCTACCGCTTTCAGGCAGAAGGCCGAAAAGACAATGTGTTGGTAGGTAAAGACCGGGGAGAGTTTTCTGTGGGGCGATCTGGCGTCGAACACATCACGCTGCGGGCAGATCAAGACCTCCTCAAGCAAATGGCGATTCGTTCGGGAGGGAATTTTCTTCACGCGCGCGAACTGCCCAGTTTGTTAGCTCAACTCTCCGATGAGAGCACACTTGTGAAGCGCCGGGATACTCGCCCGGTTCGCACACCATTTCGGCAGCTTTTGTGGCCGCTGTTAGTTCTCCTCTGCCTGCTGAGTGCAGAGTGGATTATTCGCAAGGTCAATTCCCAAGTGTGAGGCTCGCCACACATGCAGGCATTTCTCTATCTGGTCACCTGAACCTCCCAGCGCAGGCGCTCGCTCTCATTGTTCACGCCATCATAGGCGGAAAGCACAAATTCGTAGGTATCCTCCACCAACGTCACAGGCACTTTGTAGCCAAAGTTGAAGTTTTTCCGATCCTGCTCATCCTCAGAGAAATCCATGCGCTGCGCTTGAGAAATGTTGCCGCCGCTCTGGCGAGCATAGGTCAAGAGCAATTTGCCATTTCCACCCTCTCCCAAAGAATAGTTATCCACGACTTGGCCCACAAACTGGATTTCCTGCCCCCTCGTGATAGAAAACCCTCCACTGGCAGGCAGCGACACCAGGATTTGTGGAGGGGTGGTGTCTCGCTGATTGGTCACACGAATTGAATAAAAATTTGCCAGCGGATTGTCATTCCCTGATTTGTCCACCACTTGGAGCTGAAAGTGGTAAACACCTGCGGTCACGTCCGCCGGCACGACCAAGAAATCCGATACGAGCTGCTCTTGGCCTTCGAGGTCGCGGATTTGAAGCACAGACCAATCTTCTGTTTTGCGGGCATGGCCGTGGCAATCGAAATTCTCGTGAATATCCACTTTATACTGCGAAAGCGCTTGGTCATCGCGAAAGAGGACCTCGTAAGCGAGCGTGTCACCGCTTGCTACAAAAAATACAGCCTCCTCAGTGTCGCCGCAGATCTCACCTGCCCGGGGTGCAGGCGAAAAGGAGAGCACTTCCATGGTCGGAGCGGACACATCAGCCTCCCCTTTACACGAAATCAACAGCGTGGTTGCGGAAATGAAAAGGGCTACGAAGGAAGTTAAACGCATGGAACAGCAGATTGAGAGTCTTGAAAAAATGGCGGAGCTACTTTGAATGAGGAGAATCTTTCTTGAAATAAGTGCGTAATAAACGGTTCTTTTTGCAACTTTGTTGCATAGCTACGGTAGTATGGGCAAAAATGCAATTACGGGGATTGGACTGCTATGGCTTTTGTGGATTCCCGCCTGGGGACAAGGGATCGTGCATGGTTGGATCACGACAGAGACAGGAGCGCCGATTCATGCGGCTGAAGTGCGGCTATGGCCGGGTGCCAAGGTGCAGTTGAGCGACCAAGAAGGAAGATTTCGATTCACTCAAGTCCCCGCTGGTCCCATTGAAGTAGAAGTGAGTATGGTGGGCCATGAAGTGTTGCACCAAGCGCTGACCTTGGCAGCGGGACAGGAGGTCGTGCTGAACTACCAGCTGCAGCCCTTGCTGGACTTGGAAACCGTGATCATCTATGATGAGCACGCGAAGCAGGAATCTATGCTCGCAACAGACCACCTCAGCCACACGGAGCTACAGCGAAATAGCCGAGGAACTTTCGTCAACGCCCTCACCCGCTTGCCGGGAATTGATGCCATCCAGACGGGGGTGGGCATTGCCAAACCAGTGATTCGAGGGCTTTCCTTCAATCGGGTCATGGTCAACGACCAGGGAATCAAGCAAGAAGGACAACAGTGGGGCGCCGACCACGGCTTAGAAATTGATGCGTTGGCTGTGTCGGGCGTTGAGATTCTCCGGGGCCCTACCTCGCTACAGTATGGGTCCGATGGGCTTGGCGGCGTGATCAACGTCCTGCCTGACCCCATTCCCCTGCCCAATACCGTAGGTGCGTCCCTCATCGCGATCGGCAAATCCAACAACCTTCATGCAGGTGCGTCAGCTCAGGTACAAGTCAACAAAAATGATTTTTGGGTGAGCGGGCGCTATACCCAGCAAACATTTGGTGATTATCGCGTGCCAGCGGAATCCTTTGTTTTTCAGGGATTTGTGCTGCCAATTGTCGATGGCTACCTCAAGAATACAGCGGGCAAAGAAGCCAATGTCAAAGTAGAAAGTGGACTTCGACGCAAACGAAGTATTACTCGCCTCACCTACAGTCGCTATGGGTTGGCTTCGGGGTTATTCGCCGGAGCAGTAGGAATTCCTCGTTCTTATGCGCTCAATCCAGATGGCAATCGCCGCAATATTGACCTTCCCTCTCAATCAGTACAGCACGACAAGGTGATTGCCAACCAGCTTTTCTTGCTGGACAAAAGCCACCTCAACCTCAACATTGGTTATCAGCAAAACCTGCGGCGGGAGTTTGGCTTTCCTGAATTTCACAATCAGCCGGAGATTGACCCCAATGACAATCTGGCGCTCCAGCTAGATTTGCGTACCCTGAGCGGCAACCTTCACCTTGAACAAGACAGAGGTAATGCTACGAAACTGGTCTTTGGCATTTCTGCTGAGCGGCAACACAATCAAAGCAGTGGATGGGACTTTCTCCTGCCGGATTTCAGGCTTTGGCGAACAGGCGCCTTTGGACTGATCGACCACCAGCCTGTGGACAAAAAAATACACTGGAGTGCCGGGTTGAGGGCAGACATTGGGCAGAACCAAAGCGATTTTTTTCAGCGATATGTGTGGAGCAGCAACGGACGGATCATCGATTCACTTTCGGTGCCTACAACCAATGACCTTTTTGCAAATGCTTCTGCCTCGCTTGGGATGCGCTACGAATGGGTGAAAGAAGAACTTTGGCTCAAAACACACCTCGGTAAGAGCTTTCGGGTGCCCTATCCCTCCGAGACCGTCTCGAATGGCGTCCACCACGGCACCTTTCGGCACGAGAAAGGCAGCCCGGACCTTCGCTCGGAGCACGGATATCAGCTAGATGTGATCCTGGACTGGGATCGCCCGCGGTTTCGTGGAGAGTTGGCGACCTATTTCAATTATTTCGATAATTTCATCTATCTCGGCCCGAGTGGACAACTCAGCACGCTACCTGAGGCGGGCCAGATCTATCAGTACCAGCAGCACGATGTATTCTACAGTGGGTGGGAGCTAAGTTGGGAGTGGACCCTGCTCCGAAAGCTCAAGTTGCACCAGGCGATCGACTATGTGTGGAATTACAATATCCAGACCACGCTCGCCCTTCCTTTCACGCCTCAACCATCCATGCTAACAGAAATCGCTTGGGAAAACGCTGCGCCTAACATAAAGGGAAATGGTTGGTTCGTGCGGGCTAGCCACCGCTACGTCTGGGCCAATGGACCTAATCGAGTGGACCGTAATGAACGTACCACGCCAGCTTATCAGCTTGTGGATGCCCTGCTTGGCTGGCAGGGAGAAGCTATCAACACCCAGATGGAGATCAGCCTTCAGGGACAAAATTTACTCAACAGTACCTATCTTCATCACCTCAGCCGCTACCGATTGATCGAGGTGCCAGAGCAAGGCCGCAATGTCGTCCTTTCCATCAGCATGAAATGGCCCGGCGCCTGAGAAAAGCGATCTGCACACAAAGAAATCCCTGCCATTTGTCTGGATTGAATTTTCAATCAAGAGGACAAACAACAGGGACTTTTTTTAGGCAGGTTCATGCAGCTAGACGCATGAGACGTGAGAACTTACTGGATCGAAAACTCCATCTCAGCAGTTTCTCTCTCCTCGCAGTCATGATCGATGCACACCTCGACCTCGATGTGAAATTCAGTTCCAGAAGGATAAGAAGACAAGTCCAGATCTTTCAAGAAAACATATTCCTCATCATGGCTGTGAATGTCTTCATCAAGAATCAAATCGCTGACATCTGATTCGGGATGCATCTTGATTTCGATGTCGTGCAGTTCGTCTGTAGAAGTAAAGTGAATGTGAATATGCACGTCGCTGGCATCTGCAACTACTTGATTGGGCGTAGGTTCCTCAAATTCGATGTTGACCATGGCTACCTCATCCTTTTTACAGGAGGAAAGCAGAAAAAGCAAAGAGAGCGCGGTGAGAAAAAGGACATTTTTCATGATGACATTCGTAATGAAAGGGTTTTAAAATGCAATTGAGTTGCAATTATACGACTACCAGCTTCAATATGCAACAGTATTGCAAGTTTTGTGCTTGTTCTCCCGAAAATTCCTGAAAAAACGCCCTTCCTTAGAATCCCATCAAGCCAGTGCCGCCACCTCCGTGAACCATGAGGACTTTCCCACGCTGCTGCGGGATGACTTGCTGTGCTGTGAGAAATAGCTTCGCCGTGTAAACAGGATCAGCGAGCACCCCTTCCCTCTGCGCCAACTGCCGGACTTGCTGCCAAACCTTCGCATTGACCGCCCCAAATGCCTTGGCCGTTGGGGGCTTGTATAGATGAAAGGTAGGCCACACAGGTGCCGATTCGGCAAACACTTCCTGCCACCAATCGGCGGCCTGCCTGCACATCACCAGAAAATCTTCCTCATTGCCTGCTACCTGAACCAAGTGAAAATGAGACCTAAGGCCCACTCGAGCAGCCATTAGCATGGTCGTCGCAGCTGCAAAGCCTGTTCCTACATCCATCCACACGTGGTCGTAATCGAGCCCTTCACCTGAACGCATCCAGGTCAGCGGCAAGGTGCTGGCTCCGATCAGCGCAGGCAGGCAAGCTCCGCCCTCCGGCACAACAAATGTCTTTTCAGGTTGCGCATTGGCCCACGCATCGGTGTAGGCAGGCAATTCGACCCATTGGTCACGGGGGATCCACTCGATCTCATCCTGGTGGCTGAGCAGATCCAGAAGAAAAGCATTGCCACGCTTGGTGTTGGACTTCGATTCAAGCAAAAACAAACGGATCGAACACCCCCACTCTCTCAGCGCCTGCAACAGACCCACCACATGGTTGCTATGAACGCCCCCTACCACTCCGACTTTCTGAATTCCTCGATCGCGGAGCCAGGGAAGAAGAGAAGCTAATTTTCGCCGCTTGCTTCCACTCATCCCAAAAGAACATTCGTCTTCTCGCAGCAAGTCCACGGGCTCGTCCTGTGAGGAGACCGTCCGTAATCTGTGAATGCGTTGAGGGCGAATCCAAGGCCCATAGCAGCTTTTTTGCAACACGGCTGCCAGCGATGAAGGAAGATATTCAAAAGATAAGAAAGTCTCTTGCATACGAGAAAGGTACCATAATCCTGAACAGGTGGAGAAGTGAAAACGCAAAGTAAGACCGGAAGCAAAATCATTCGTACCCTAATTTTGGTCGAGTGGAATTGGCACCATTCTCATATGTGGAGCTAGATCGGAACAAAATGAAGGTAGCCCGGAACCAACAGCATTTCGCTAACAAGCAGGAACGAATTACGCAGGAGAAACATTCAGTGTGGACATCGCGACTTTGTGGCGGGATCTTTAGCGCTTCGATGGATTGGCAAATATTCATTGGCAAATTTCTCTATCTTTGCTGCGCTGGCAGGCAAATATCACGAGAATATGACGCTAATTTCCTCAATTTCAGGCATTCGGGGTACCATTGGAGGCTCCGTAGGGAACAACCTGACCCCCATTGACGTAGTGAAATTTGCATCCGCTTACGGCACTTGGCTTACCCTCAAAAAACCCAGCTCCATCTCCGTCGTCCTCGGCCGGGACGCGCGGCCCTCTGGTGAGATGGTCCACGCGCTGGTCTCAGCGACCTTGGTCAGCCTCGGGTTTGAAGTCATCGATCTTGGCTTGTCCACCACGCCTACCGTCGAAGTGGCCGTGCCGCATTTCAAGGCAGCAGGAGGTATCGTGTTGACGGCCTCACACAATCCTGTGGAGTGGAATGCCCTGAAGTTGCTCAATCATCGCGGGGAGTTCATCACCAAAAAAGATGGGCTAGAAATCCTCGAGATTCTGGAGAACGAATACTTTGATTTTCAGCAAGTGCGACAACTGGGCCGAGTACGAAAAGTCGATGACTTCGGCGAGGTCCATATTGGGAAGATTTTGGAGCTTCCTCTTGTAGACCGCTATGCTATCGGCAAAGCTGACTTGAAAATCGTGGTCGATGGCGTCAATAGTAGTGGTGGCCTGTATGTGCCGCAACTCCTTCGTGCATTGGGCCTACACCAGATTATAGAGATTCACTGTGAACCAAACGGCTGGTTTGCTCATAATCCCGAGCCCCTAAAAGAAAACCTTTCTGACCTTTCTGCTGCCATCCTTGAGCACAAGGCGGACTTGGGAATCGCTGTAGATCCGGATGTAGATCGCCTCGTGTTTGTAGATGAACGTGGCGAAATGTTCGGAGAAGAATACACCCTTGTCGCCGTCGCCGACTACGTATTGCGTCACACCAAGAGTGCTGTCGTTTCCAACTTATCTTCCTCCCGCGCCCTCCGTGACGTCGCCGAGCGTCATGGCTGCCGACACCACTACGCCTCCGTGGGTGAGGTGAATGTGACTGAAATCATGAAGCGCACCGATTCCCTGATCGGAGGGGAAGGCAATGGGGGGATTATCTATCCCGAACTTCACTTCGGACGCGATGCCCTGGTAGGAATCGCCCTCTTCCTCTCTCACCTCGTGAAGTCTGGGCTTCGTGTGAGCGAACTTCGGGAGACCTACCCGCACTATTTCATGGCCAAGCGAAAGCTGCAACTCGTGCCCGGAATCAAAATAGAAGCCTTAGAACAAGCTTTCCGCTCCCGCTACCAGCAGCATCCTATCAATGATCAAGATGGCGTGAAAGTGGACTTCCCAGACAGCTGGGTTCACCTCCGCCGCTCTAATACCGAGCCGATTATCCGGGTTTATACCGAAGCAAAGTCTCAGCTATCCGCCAATGACTTGGCAGATCACATCATTGCTGAGCTCAAAGAGTTGGTCTAAGACGGCGTAACTTCCCTGCCCGCTCACCATCTCCGAAGATCGGCGAGCAAATGCCTCATCCACCAACGATGAGTCACCTTTCAGCGCGACTCATCGCGGTTTGTTGCGAAATCCCTAAGCCCTCGACGTGGAGCCGCATAACGTCGCCCGGTTGAAGATACTTCGGAGGCGTCAATCCAAGCCCAACACCAGCAGGCGTGCCAGTAGTAATGATGTCGCCGGGGAGCAAGGTCATGAACTGACTGAGATAGCTGATCAAGGTAGGCACCGAAAAAATCATCTCTCGGGTATTGCTTTCCTGATACCGATGACCGTTCACCTCGAGCCACAGATCCAGGTTTCCGGCATCGGCGATTTCGTCGGGTGTGACGAGCCACGGTCCTAAAGGAGCGAAGGTGTCGTAACTTTTCCCCTTCACCCATTGCCCGCCGCGCTCCAACTGATAGGCTCGCTCACTGATGTCATTGTGAAGAAGATAGCCACCGATGTATGCAGGAGCATCCGCTACTGTCACGTGGGTCGCTCGTTTCCCCACAACCACCGCTAGCTCCACTTCCCAGTCAGTCTTCGTGCTTCCTGGGGGAATGATCACCGGATCGAAGGGTCCGCAAATGGCGGTACTGGCTTTGAAGAACACCAAAGGCTCTTCAGGAGATTTAGCGCCACTTTCCTTGGCGTGATCAGCGTAGTTCAAGCCGATACAAATCAATTTAGAAGGGCGACCCACAGGCGGACCCAGCCGCAGAGAATTGTCCACAAGCGGTAAAGATTCCCCTTGGTCCAGGGCTTTTTGGATGAGTTCAGGCCCATTGGATTCCCAAAACGCCTCGTCGATCTCGTGCACAATCGGGCGCAAAGAACGACGGCTCCCATCAGAAAGAATGATTCCTGGCTGTTCTTGGCCCGGGGCCCCATAGCGGATAAGTTTCATGTAACAACTGTTAGCATTGATGTGAGAAGGGGGATGAGATATTGCCGAAGGTCGAAGGTCAAGTATTGAGGCGAAGGAAGCCCCCGTCGATCGGGAAATTTGTGCCGGTGACAAAGGCTGATTCGTCCGAAGCCAAGTAAAGCACCAATGCTGCAACCTCTTGTGGCATGCCCATGCGCCCGATCGGCTGGGTGGCGGAGAGCTTGGCGAACATTTCAGATTCCTGGCCTGGATAATTTTTCGCTAAAAACCCATCGACAAAGGGAGTGTGTACCCGGGCGGGAGACACCGCATTCACTCGAATGTTAGCTGCAAGCAAATCCTTCGCTGTGGCATAGGTCATGGTGAGAACAGCGCCTTTGCTCATGGAGTAAGCAAACCGATCGGGGAGTCCCACTTCGCTGGCGATGGAAGCTAGGTTCACAATGCTACCTCCGTGCGCCTTCATCATCGGCACCACGACTTTCATCATGATAAACACGCCTTTTACATTCACCTGATAGACCCGATCAAAGTCTTCCAGCGAGGTCGTTTCCACCGTGCCAATATGCGCGATGCCAGCATTATTGACTAGGATATCAATCTGAGAAGTGCGCTGCTTCACGGACTCCATCACAGCTTCGACCGAAGCAGGATCAGCCACATTGCAGGCATAGCCAAAAGCATTGCCGCCAGCAGATCGAATGGATTCGAGGGTGGCACCCGCATGATCTGTGCTGAGATCCAGCACATGAACGACGGCGCCTTGCGCCGCGAAGGTCTCGCAAATGCTTTTGCCGATACCACTTCCGCCACCCGTAACTATGGCGTGCTTGCGATGAAGATCAAACATATGATGCTACAAACATTGGCTAAAGATTACATTGGATGTAGCGAAAATAGGCAATTCATTCACGCTACCATCCTGCCCCTTCAAAGAGAGACGCCGCGCTTCCAGGGTATGAAGTCATGCTGACCCAATTTCTCAGCACACGGAAGGTATTCCCCACTGGCAGTGCGAATGATCAGATCAAGCAAATCATCTCCTGCTTGTGCCAGGCTGCGGGTCCCCTCAATGATGTCCCCAGCATCAAAATCGATGATGTCGGGCATCCTTTGAGCCAAGATTCGGTTCGAAGAGACCTTGAGCACAGGAGAAATCGGGTTGCCAGTAGGCGTCCCAAGCCCGGTAGAGAAGAGGATGATGTTTGCGCCAGCACCTGCCAGTCCCGTGGTAGATTCCACATCATTGCCGGGTGTGCAGAGGAGATTCAAGCCGGGCTTATGAGCGTATTCCGGATAATCGAGCACATCCACAATGGGGGAGGTGCCCCCCTTTTTGGCTGCGCCAGCCGACTTGATGGCGTCCGTGATGAGGCCATCGCGGATATTGCCCGGGGAGGGGTTCATATCAAATCCACTTCCCACTGCCTCCGCCCAACCTTGGTATCGACGCATGATTTCAACAAATCGCTCGGCGATGGCGGGATTTTCGCAGCGGTTGATCAGCTCTTGCTCTACCCCACAGAGTTCTGGAAATTCCGACAGGATCACTGTTCCCTGAAGCGCCACGAGCAGATCTGCAGCTTGCCCCATCGCGGGATTTGCGGAGATGCCAGAAAACCCATCCGACCCACCGCATTCCACCCCGATAGAGAGCTTGCTCAGGGGCGCTGGGCTTCGCTTCAGCTTATTCACCTCGATCAGCCCCTCAAAAGTCTGCAAAATGGCAGCTTCCATCAATGCGGTCTCAGAGCCATAGGCCTGCTGCTCGAATATGAGGAGCGGCTTATCGAAATCGGCGTCACGCGACCGAATCTCTTCCTGAAGAAGGGAGATTTGGGTGTTTTGGCAGCCGAGGCTCAGGACAGTCGCACCCGCTACATTTGGGTGGTGGAGGTAGCCTGCCAGCAGTCCAGCCAGGTCCCGGGCATCCTTCCGGGTACCACCGCAACCACCTGTGTGTGTGAGAAAGCGCAGCCCATCGACATTGGGGAAGAGGCGGTGCGAAGGTGAGAGCGTTTCCGAAAAATGCTGAAGACTTAGTCGGTCGGGACGCGGCTGACCAGATTTGTACTGCGTAGCGAGCGACCTCACCATGAGGGTGTAAGGATCGGGCCTGTCGTATCCCAGCGCCTTTTCAAAAGCCATCCGCAGGATGTTTACATTGCGATTTTCGCAGAACACCAGCGGAATCACCAGCCAATAATTCGCAGTGCCTACCTGGCCATCGCGTCGATGATATCCTTGAAAAGTAGCATGTTGCCAGCGGGTTACATCGGGCGCCTGCCACTGGAAGTGGCTGTCGCGCGCCTGAAAGTCAGAGGCGGCATGATGCAGGTTCTCAGTCGTGAGGAGCGTTCCTTTGGGAAGATCGTATTGTACCTTGCCGACCAACACGCCATACATGAAGACTTCTTCCCCAGCGCGGAGATCTTCCGTCAGGAATTTGTGCTTGGCGGCAACAGGCTCCAGTAATTTCACAGACACGCCCCCTTCTTCCCAACTCCAGCCGGAGGGCAGGTCTTGCAAGGCAACCAGCACATTGTCTTGAGGATGGATACGGAGTACTTCGCGGTTTTTGGGTCGGTCGGTGAGGATGGTTGTCATAGCGTGAAATAGATATCTGGCTGAAAAAAGTAATTTAAAGCGAATTTACACAGGAAGCTGCGAAAGATATTGCGTAGGGAGTCGGGAAAGAAGCCACGAGGAAGGTCTGCTCATTCATCGAATTGATTCAAGGAAAAAAGCCAAGTTTTCAAAAGATACTTAATTTTCGTCCTAAGATTCCTTCTACAAGCTCTCAACATATGGCAAACCAGTATGCAATGGCCCTCGATCTTCAAGACGATTCGGAGGCAATTTCCACCTACTTGCGACATCATGAATCTGTGTGGCCAGAAGTCCTCGTCGCGCTCCAGGCTGTGGGCGTACTGGATATGAACATCTGGCGAATCGGTCGAAGGCTGTTTATGTTGCTGGAAACTGTGGACGACTTTGATCTTGATCTCGACTTCGCGCGGTATCTCACCCTTCACCCGCGATGTGCGGAATGGGAGGCGCTCATGGGGACCTTACAAGTGCCACTGCCAGAAGCAGCTGCGGGCAAAAAGTGGGTCGAAATGGAGAATATTTTTCACCTTCAAGCACAGTTGCATGGACCTTCAACTCAGGCATAAAGTCATCCTTGTCGCAGGCGGCGGCGGGCGAACGGGAAGCATTGGCGCTACGATGGTCGAGTCCCTCGCGCTCGAAGGAGCCATTCCCGTGGTGATGGATTTCGCCCCCACGATCCACGAACAGGTGAGCCAATTGCAAAGCCGCGGACTTCAGGCCATGGCCTGCCAAGTCGATCTCACAGAACCTGCGGCGGTAGCAGCGGCAGTGAACGAAGTGCTGGCGCGCTATGGGCGAATCAATGGCGTGGTCAACAATGCTGGTGTCAACGATGGTGTGGACTTTTCTTCCAGCATAGACGCCTTTGAAGCTTCGCTGCGAAAAAACATGGTCTATATGTTTACTGTGGTGAAGTACGCCCTGCCAGCTCTGAAAGCCGCCAAAGGCAGCATTGTGAATGTAGGATCAAAAGTAGCGCTCACAGGCCAGGGCCACACTTCTGGCTACGCAGCGGCCAAGGGAGCTGTACTTGGGCTCACCCGCGAATGGGCGCTGGAACTGGCCCCAGAGGGCATTCGGGTCAATGCGCTCATGATCGCGGAGTGCTGGACTCCAGCATACGAGGATTGGATTAGCACCCTGCCGGATCCTGAGGCTACACTTGACCGGATTCGAAGGCGCATTCCCTTGGGGCATCGCATGACGCGCCCGGAAGAAATCGCCGATCTTACCCTGTTCATCCTTTCCGAGCGGGCCGCTCACATCACAGGTCAGTTTTTGCACATTGATGGCGGCTATGTCCATCTCGACCGCGCGATGGGCGATCTCCGAGAATAAATTGGGTGTGCGGAGGCAGTATTTCCAGATGAATTCGTCAGGGTAGGAAGGCTTAGGATCGTCATACAGTTGAATTTTCAAATGCGGATATCTATGACCGAATTCTCATTCAGTGAAGAAATTAAAGAATCCTCCTAAATGAGGAGAAGAGAGAATTCGCTCCTACTTTCGCCCAGAGATGTCTAGGCTTCAGGCGAATGTCTATCCACAAAGCTGATCCTTCCAAGGGTCCATCTTTCACCTTCCCTTGGTTCATTCGCCGAAAAGGGAGCTCACAGCTTGAGAGGAAGCACGCCACAGCAAAGTATCTCTTGCATTCCGATCGTACCAATTCATCGACCTTTTCAAAAAATCATTCCCCATTGTCACGACTAGTTTTTTTGCATGGATTCTATATTCAACCCCATTGTCCAAGCGGACTTCTTGCTCGATAGCCCGGTAGCCCAAGCTTTGTATCACGAGGTAGCCGCTCGGCAGCCGATCATCGATTATCATTGCCACCTGGATCCGGTCAAAATTGCTGACAACTACCAGTTTCGGTCCATCACGGAAGCATGGCTGGATGGCGACCACTATAAGTGGCGGGCAATGCGGATTCACGGCGTGGAAGAGCGTTACTGCACCGGCGCAGGGAGCGATTGGGAAAAATTTGACAAATGGGCGGAAACTGTTCCTTTCACCCTCCGCAACCCCCTCTACCATTGGACACACCTCGAACTTCAGCGGCCATTTGGCATTGAGACCCTGCTGAACCCCGGGAATTCCGCGAGCGTATTCGAGCAAACGAACGCTTTTTTGGCACAGTCTTCAGGCAGCATCCACGCCATCTTGTCGGGAATGGGCGTGACATTCATCGGAACCACTGACGATCCCTGCGACGATTTGGCTGCTCACATTCGCCACCGGGCGTCTGGCCATTCCATCCGCATGGCACCTACTTTTCGCCCCGATCAAGCGATTCAAACCACCGATCTCAACGCGCTCAATGCTTATCTCGATCGATTGGGAGCGGTCACCGACTCTAATTTGGAGCATTTCATAGATCTGCTCAACGCCCTCCAGCAGCGCGTGGACTTTTTTGATGTGCAGGGTTGTCGGATGTCGGACCACGGGCTGAATTGCATTCCCTGGACGCCCTACACAGATGCAGAAGTGAATGACATTTTTCACAAAATTCGCCTCCGCAGTCCTTTGAGCCAGCGAGAGGCTGGACAATACCAAAGTTCCTTGCTCTTCCACCTCGGCGGGATGTACCATGAGAAAGGCTGGGTCATGCAGCTACACCTGGGTGCGCTGCGCAGCAACAATCGCCGCATGTTGGCTCGGTTGGGGAAAGATACGGGCTGGGATTCCATCGGCGATTTCTCTCAGGCAGAAGGGCTCTCTGCCTTTTTGGACCGTCTCGACAGCGAAGACCAGCTACCCAAAACGATCTTATACAACCTCAACCCGGCAGACAATCATGTATTTGCCAGCATGACGGGCAATTTTTGCGACGGCAGTGTCGCAGCGAAAGTGCAGTGGGGATCAGCTTGGTGGTTTTTAGATCAGTTGGACGGCATGGAGGAGCAAATCGATGTGCTCTCCAATTTGGGCTTACTGAGCCATTTTGTCGGAATGTTGACCGATAGTAGAAGCTTTTTGTCTTTTCCCCGCCACGACTATTTCCGCAGGATTCTCTGCCGAAAGCTGGGCAGAGATGTGGCGGCTGGCTTGCTCCCGGACGACAGGGCTTGGCTCGGGACGATCGTGGAGCGGATCTGCTACCACAATGCGAAGGAGTTTATAGATATATGAATCGCTAGCAACTTCAGCGCAGGCAAATTATGATGCCTAAGTCTGTCCAGAGAGACGAGCCAGTTGCTCTTTCTCGCTTTTTTTGAGGGTTTTCACGACCATGTCGTAAGAGTGGTCCACAAGAGATCGGATCAACTCTTCTGGAAGGTTGTCGATGAGCGACACGGTATTCCAATGGGTCTTATTCATGTGAAATCCCGGGCGGATGCGCTCGGGGTATTCTTCCCGTAAGGCGATCGAGTAGGGAGGATCTGCTTTGAGATTGACTGAGACAGAATTGTCTAGCGAAGTGAGCGCAAAAAGTTTGCCCATGACTTTGAAAACAAGGGTATCTTCCCCGAAAGGGAATCCCTCTGTGGTACCGGGCTTGGCGAGGCAATACAGCCTGAGTGATTCGATATTCATCTCATAAAGGTAGAAAAAACCCAAAAAACGGATCAAATCTCTACCATTGGGTTGACACTTGGCGCTTGGCTGATAAAGTTGGTGCGAATGAGCACCTGCCCTACCCTTGGGTCACTCAGATCGTGAAGCGGGAGCCGATAGTCCTCCAATGGAGCGGACTCCAGCAAAAGGGTCCGGTTGATTTCTACCTGGAGGTCTTGAGAAGCCGGAAGGAGTCGCTCCCTCACAAAAATGTGCTCCCGGTATCGAATTTTGAGGGTGAGATAGGCTTCCGAAATCTTCTCTTCAGGGATCAGCAGCACGAAGTTGCCGTTGAGGTCGGTCTGCTTGTTGGCTAAGACCAAGTCGGCACACTGGATCATGACCGAGGCATTGCCGATGGACCTCCCGGAGCTCATTTCTATAAGCTGGCCCGTGAGGCGAATCAGGCTACCCTGTCGCTCTGCCTTCACCAGCACGCGCGCTGAGGTAGCTAAGACTGGCGGCACCATGGCCGGAATACACAAGACAAATAACAATAGAAGAGCGGCAGAGGTAATTTTGGTCATGGGAGGGAAAGATCAAGCAGTGAAGAATGGCTAGATAATAGGTAATGAGAGAAAGCAGCGCTTGACCAAGCGTCGGAGGGAAAATCGTTTGCAGTGTATCTTAGGTACAAAGGACAAGGAGACGAGGGAGAAGTTGTAATGAAGGAAGAACCGGGGCCATTGAGGAACATTTCTCAGAAAAACTCAAGAATGGGCTGAAGTTGATACGGAGCGCTGAGTCATCCTGCTGCACCGGAAAAGAAATTCGCAGGAAAAACAGGTCATATGAGCCATAGACCATCAACAAAACGCGGGAGAACCAAAATGACTCCCTGTCACGCAACGATGGCGCAAGGTGTCAAGGTGAAAGCGACTCCCATTCACGTCTGGAAAGCATGGCTTGCAAGGCTGATGGCGAGGGCCCTAATTTCTTCGTCGGCATTTGTCAAACTCACTTCCCTTTGCTACGTTTAGCAAATGCAAAAATGCATTGATCCTGATCTTATGCTCAATCAATACATGGTCGAAATCTCCCTCCCTGGTATGCTCACGAGAGAATTTACCAACTTGATTCCCGCTCAGCGTGCCCGGGTCAACGAGCTGATTCAGGCAGGCAGCATCCAGAGCTACATGCTGTCCATTGACCGCTCACGGCTGTGGGTAGTGATGAACGCGCGAAGTGAGTCTCAAGTCAGCCAGCTGCTCGATAGTTTTCCCATCATGACGCATTGCGAGGCGTTGGTACATGAGCTGATGTTCCATGACATGGCCACCCACCAGCTCCCCAAAATGTCGATGAATTGAGCAACGGTGTGGGTTAAGCCTAGCCGAAAAATGACTTTCTCACCATTGGAATACCGCAGCGCCAGAAGGGTTGAAATAGAACATCTTTGAGAGTCAATTTATTTAGCAGGGTTCAGCCCACTGGGTCCTGTTTGCGCGAATCCTTATTTCTGCGATCCACACTTGATCTCTACGATCCACACTTGCATGACAGACATTCTTCAGGCTCTTCAGGAAGTCCCTGAGTTAAGCCAAGTGCCAAAGGAGCAGCTCCAATGGCTCCTCGACCACTCCGAATTACTCACCTACGAGGCAGGCGCGTTGCTATTTAAATCTGGCGAAATTCCCCAAAATATGTTTATCATTTTGGGAGGTCGAATCAGAATATGGTTTGAACAATTAGGTAAAGCCCGTGAAATCGGCAGCTTGGAGAAAGGAGATATCTCCGGGATGCTTCCTTATTCTCGCCTCAAAATGACCAAGGGCAATGGACTCGTGATGGACCAAGCGCTGGTCTTGGCTACCAACAAGGAGCTTTTTCCAGAAATGATACGGACACAGTATGATCTCGTGGAGGCCCTCGTACACTCCATGGCAAATCGCATCCGCAACTTTACGACGCTCCAGGTCCAGAATGAAAAACTGCTGTCTTTAGGCAAGCTTTCCGCAGGGCTTGCCCACGAGCTCAACAATCCTTCGTCGGCAGTTGTCCGGGTCGCCAAGGATCTGCACCAGCACCTCTCTTATTTGCCTGAAAATTTTAAACGGGTGATTGCCATTCGCCTCGAAAACGAGCAAGTAGATCGGGTCAATGAGCGTCTGCAAGAGAGAATCCAGCAGGGGGTATCTTCACTTTCTTTGCTCCAACGCAAGCGCCTGGAGGAGAACATGGAGGAATGGCTCGAAGACCATGAGGTGAGTCTTTCGGACGACGCGCTAGAAGTGCTGATCGACTATGGATTCACTGAGGATGATTTGGATTTTATTCTAGATCACGTGAATACGCGTGAATTTACGCCAGTGATGAACTGGGTGGGAAATGTGCTCACGACTGAAAAATATGTCAAGGAAATCAAAGACGCCTCGCAGCGCATCAGCGATCTGGTGACCTCCATCAAGTCTTACAGCCACATGGACCAAGATCAGGATCGCCATAAGGTGGACATTCGCGAAGGGATCCATAGTACGCGCCGTATGCTGGACCATAAATTTCGGCGGGCAAAAGTGGACTTTGAGACCGAATTCACTGAACCCTTTCCGAAGATTCATGCCAATCCTGGCCAGTTAAACCAAGTCTGGACCAACCTCCTTGACAATGCTTTGGACGCACTAGAGCCGACAGGAGGGATCATTACTTTCAAGGGTAAGCAGGATGGCGCCTGCCTCTACGTGGAGATTGTGGACAATGGGCCGGGTGTTCCAGAAGAGGTTCAGAACTTAATCTTTGATCCATTTTTCACGACAAAAGAGATGGGAAAGGGAACTGGCTTGGGACTGGATGTCGTGCGTCGCATCGTGCTTTCTCACAAAGGAGACATCAAGCTGGAAAGTCGCCCAGGACGCACCGTATTTACCCTCTCGTTTCCGCTCCAATAGCACCTCCCTCGCTCAGCCCTTGTTGTCCACGAAGCTGTGCACAACTTCCGGCGGAAATCGCCCAGTCACTCGGTACATTCGTTCGGAGAAAATTCATCTTCCAAGGGTTTGCCTTGCGATGACGGCTCCCTTCTATTCATTCAGTGAACCCAAGCAGTTCTCCCATTCCCCAAGCATCAGCCCCATGCCAGCATTTGCACATTTGCACAACCACACTGAGTTCTCTCTGCTCGACGGTGCCGCCAAGATCGAAGACCTTACCCAAAAGGCCAGTGAATGTGGCATGACGCACGTGGCCATCACCGATCACGGCAACATGTATGGCGTCCCGAAATTTGTGCTGGCTGCCCGCCGAAAAGGACTCAAACCCATCGTGGGCTGCGAATTTTATATCAAAGATGGCGATGCAACACTCAAGGAAAAAGGCGATGTGCGTTATCACCAGATCATGTGGGCCAAGGATCAGGAAGGCTACAGCAATCTGGTCAAACTTTGCTCTTACGGCTTCACCGACGGCTATTATTACAAGCCCCGCATCGATAAGGAGATTTTGAAGAAACACGCCAAAGGGCTGATCGCTTCCACTTGCTGCCTAGCGGGCGAAGTAAACCGCACATTGTTACAAAAGGGAGAGCCGGAGGCCGAAAAAAAGCTGATTGAATACATTGATATTTTCGGAAAAGAAAATTACTACATAGAGGTGCAGCGCCACAACCTCAAGGACATGGACCGCTGCAATGAATGGCTGCTACGAATGGCCAGGAAGCATGACTTGCTCGTGATCGCCACCAACGATGTGCACTATGTGAACGAGGAAGATGCGGAGGCACACGACTTGCTGCTCGCACTCCAGACCTCCTCCGATTATTCGGACCAAAATCGTTTCCGCTTCACCGACGATCACAATCGCCTCAATCCGCGGTTTTTTTTCAAAACACCGGCGGAGATGTTGACGCTGTTCCAGGACATTCCCTTTGCACTCGACAACACCGTCCAGCTCGCCGAGCGCTGCGAATTCGAGATGAATCTGGCAGGGGACATGATCCTGCCGCAATATAAATTTCCGCCACAGTATGCGGACATGGACGAATACCTTGCTGCCCTGACATGGGAGCGGGCGCCTCGTCGCTATCCCGACATGAGCACCGAGATCCGCGAGCGCATTGAGCACGAGCTCAAGATCATGAAAAAAATGGGCTATGCAGGTTATTTCCTCATTGTCCAGTCCTTTACCACCGAGGCGAGAAGGCGGGGCGTGTACGTAGGGCCGGGGCGTGGATCAGCGGCGGGCTCTGTGGTGGCTTATGTGCTGGGAATCATCGACATTGACCCCTTGGCCTATGACCTGCTCTTCGAACGATTCTTGAACCCTGAGCGGGTATCCCCTCCCGATATTGACATCGACTTTGACGATGAAGGAAGACAGGAAGTCATTGACTTTGTGGTGGAAGAATACGGCCGTAAATCCGTCTCGCAAGTGATCACCTACGGGACCATGGGAGCCAAAACGGCACTCCGAGATGTGGGGCGCACCCTCAACATTCCGCTCCACGAGGTCAATCGCATCGCCAAAATGATCCCTGAGCGTCCGGGCATGACCTTCAAAAAGGCGATGGATTCGGACAACAATCCAGACTTTGCCGAGGAGCTCGCCCAGCTGTTCAAGTCCAAAGATCCGGAGATCAATCGGCTCATGCGATTCGCCAAAACACTGGAAGGTACTGCCCGCCACACGGGCGTACACGCCTGTGCAGTGATCATCGCGCCGGGCGACATCACCGATTTTGCTCCCGTATCCGTGGGCAAAGACAGCGTCATCACCACCCAATATGATGGACCGATGGCTGAGATGGCGGGACTGCTCAAGATGGACTTTTTGGGGTTGAAAACCCTCTCGATCCTCAAGACGGCCATTCGCCTCACGAATCAAAACCACGGCATCGAGATTGATCCTGAGAACATTCCCCTCACCGACGAGAAGACCTACACTTTATATCAACGTGGCGAGACCGTCGCGACCTTCCAGTTTGAGTCCGACGGGATGCGCAAGTACTTGCGTCAACTCAAGCCGACTAACATTGAGGACTTGATCGCCATGAATGCGCTCTATCGGCCCGGCCCGATGGACAACATCCCGAGCTTTATCCAGCGAAAACACGGGAAAGAGCCGATCATTTATCCGCACGAGATGCTGGAGCCTATCCTGCGCAACACCTACGGCATCATGGTGTATCAGGAGCAAATCATGCAGGTAGCCAGAACGATGGGCGGCTACACCATGGGCGGAGCCGACTTGCTGCGCCGAGCGATGGGAAAAAAGAAGCACGATGTGATGGCCAAGGAGCGGGCTTCCTTCATGGAGGGAGCAGCGAAGTTGGGTGTGGACAAAAAGGTGGCAGACGAGGTGTTTTCCTTGATGGAAAAATTCGCCAGCTACGGCTTCAATAAGTCTCACAGCGCAGCCTATTCTGTGCTGGCGTTCAAGACTGCCTACATGAAGGCGCACTTCCCGGCGGAGTACATGGCAGCGGTCTTGACCCATAATGTGAACGACATCAAGAAAATTACCTTTTTCATTGAGGAATGTCGCCGCATGGGCATCGAAGTGCTTCAGCCTGACATCAACGAATCACAGACCAATTTTTCGGTCAATCCGCAAGGCCAGATTCGCTTTGGACTAGAAGCGATCAAAGGGGTAGGGCACAATGTGGTGGAGGAGCTCATCAAGGAAAGACGGAAGAACGGGCCTTTTTCCTCGATTTTTGATTTGTGTGTGCGCATGCCCCTCCGAACGATCAACCGCAAAACCCTCGAATCGCTCGCCTATGCCGGCGCGATCGACTGCTTCAGTGGGGTGGAGCGTTGGCAATATTTTTTGCCTGTGTCCGAGAAAGATCCTTCGAATATCTTGGAAAAGGCTGCTCAATACGGCTCCAAGGTGCAACAAGAGCGGCTTTCGCCGCAGGTAAGCTTGTTTGGAGGTGACTCAGGTTCGGATTCGATCCCTGAGCCTGCGATTCCGATGGGCACCCGCCAGGATGGGCGTATCAAGGAAGCATGGACCGAGCTGGAGAAGTTGAATTATGAGAAAGAAGTCATCGGATTTTACCTCTCTGGACATCCCCTGGACCGGTTCAAATGGCAAATTGAAGCATTTACCAACACGAGCCTAGGCGCCTTGGAAGAGGATAAGCGGCCGCGCGACATCAAGACAGCTGGCATTGTGACCTCTGTTCGCGAGCGCCTCTCCAAAAAGGGCAATCGATTCTTATCTTTTACGCTCGAAGATTTTTCTGATAGTTCTGATTTCACCCTTTTTGGAGATCAGTATGAAAAATATCGCGGGCTAATTCGACAAGACGAGATGCTATTTCTCTCCGCTACCTATCAGGCGAGGCGCTACCAAGAGGGTGAAATGGAGCTTCGAATCATCGACATTCGCCTGCTCACCGATGCGCTATTCGACGGGATGGTGCGCCACCTCTGCTTGCACATCGACTATCAAAACTTGGACGAAGAGACCGTCTCGGGCTTGCACGAGCTCATGAAAAATCATCCAGGAGACAAAGAGTTGAAATTTCAGGTGCGAAGCCAAGCGTTGGGGGCAAATCTCCAACTCATTAGCTCCGACTGGCGGGTGAGGCCGGATAACCATCTCGTCCGCGAACTCAAGGAGATGGGCTTGCGATATAGTTTGGCGTAACTTTACTGGAGTGCTTTTTTTAGAAATTTGACTTTTCTTCGTCGAGAACGAACAGTCATGTGCAAAAAACGTTGTTACATACATTGAAATCTGGAGAAAAATATCCAATCTTGTAACAAGAATCAAAAAAGGCAGTCACATGGAAGAAAGAATCACGATAGGACTCAATATAAAGTCATTTCGCGAATCAATGTCCCTATCACAAGCAGAGGTAGGCAGCTTCTTGGGTGTTACACGAGAGCAAGTAAGTTATTACGAGACGGGCAAGCGAGCGATTCCGCTCACCGTGCTGGAGCGATTGGCAGAGCTGTTTGGCATAACCTTGAGCGATTTGCTCGAAGCCAGCCCCACAGAGGCAGTCGTGCGACATGCCTTCGCGTTTCGGGCAGAGGGGTTTTCGACAGAAGACCTTCACAGTCTCGCAAGCTTTCAGAAGATCATTCGCAATTATCTCAAAATCGATTCCTTACACGCGAGCCATGAATGAGTGGATTCTCAAAAAGAAAGTAGGCGAATTTCGGGAACAGCACGGCCTTCGCAGCGCTGAACCTATTCGGTTGAAGAGCCTTCTGATGAAGCTTCAGGTACATGCTGTTTTTCAGCCAATTTCATCAAAAATCTCGGGCATTGCCGTAAAAGTGGAAATCGCTCCAAGGAATATTCACCGATTCATGCTCGTGAATTCCAATCAATCCCTCGGTAGGCAGCACTTCAGCATTTGTCATGAGCTGTACCATTTGTTTGTCCAAGAAAATTTTCAATCGAGGGCCTGCATCACTGGGATTTTCGACAAAAAACTCGATCGGGAAGAGTATCATGCCGACCTGTTTGCCGCGTATTTGCTACTTCCAGAAGAAGGGATTTTGGAGTTAATTCCTTCTGAAGAACTCAAAAAGGACAAAATCACTTTAGCCACGCTCCTTCACATTGAGCAGTACTATTCCTGCTCCCGATCGGCATTGCTCCAGCGACTCAGAGAGCTGGGCCTTGCGTCACAAGCCTTTATCGAGGCGAACAAAACTGCCGTGCGAAAAGGAGCAGCCTCCTTTGGGTACTCGACCACGCTGTATGAAGCTGGAAATCACCATCTGGTCGTGAGCGACTACGGTCCCAAGGCCCATGCGCTGTACGAAGCCGACCGGATCTCCGAATCCCATTATTTGTCTTTGATGCGGGATATTGGCGTGGATCTATCGCAATTTCAAGAACTCAGCGCCGATGTCGAAGCCGATCTTGTTTGATGCCGATGTGCTCATCCATTTTTCCAAAGGCCGGGCGCTGCACCTTCTTCCGCTGCTCTATCCAGGGCGAATCTGTGTGCTGGATCAGGTGCGCGAAGAGTTATCCGTTGGAAGTGCAGCTCGCGAGTGGGTCGAGACGCAGATCGCGCTGGGAAATATTCAGGGGTTAGCTCTGCCAGATCGGCTAGAAGTCATTCGGGAATATGCGCAGCTCCATCGCCGAATGGGGCGTGGTGAAAGTGCCTGCCTGGCCCTCGCGAGATACGACGACCGCTATCTGGCCAGTAGCAACCTGCGCGACATTCAAAGCTACTGCCGACAATACAACATCCGATTTGTGACAACCATGGATGTGCTGGCGCAAGTAGAGCGACAAGGGATTTGGCGGGAAAATACCTGCGATGAATTCATTCATTCTATTCGAAAACAAGGGAGCCGGCTCCCCGTGAACTCCCTCGCGGAGTACCGGAATCGTTTTGAGCCACGGAAACTTTGATTGATTTCTGCGACTGATCTTCTTGCACGTCGGAAAGAGAAGGGCGAACTTTGACGCGCTTGCCAATCGTCTGCGCGGAAACAACTAAGGCGAGGTACTTTCAAAAAAACATTCGAACGGATCATGAGCCTTATTCCAGTTTTCATCCCGAATTTTACACTCACCACATTCGTTCGGGCGCTTTCCGCAGCGTTACTCAGGAGACTTTCGCTCCTAAGCTGCTGCATTTGCATCCTGAGCGCAGTAGCCCATTCGCAGCCACTCAAGGACTTTTCCCTGCCCTCAGTGCTTCATGAAGCCTCGGGCTTGTACATCGCTTCTCCCGACACCCTGTGGTGGCACAACGACAGTGGGGGGGAGCCGGCGCTCTTCGCGACCAGCCCCAGCGGGGAGTGGCTGGACTCAGTGCACGTGCCAGGCGCGGTCAATCGAGATTGGGAAGATATCACGGTAGGTCCCGATGGGACTTGGTATTTGGGCGATTTCGGCAACAATTGCAACTGTCGAAAAGACCTCACCATTTACCTCTGGCATCGCTCCACAGCCAAGCTGGATTCTATTCGCTTTACGTACCCTGATCAGCTGGCATTCCCCCCTCCGAAACCCCTGTGGAATTACAATATGGAGGGGTTCTTCTGGGATAATGATTCGCTTCATCTGTTCTCCAAAAATAGAATTGGTCAGGGCAGCGATGTGACGCGACACTATGTCCTCGCCGCCAAGGCTGGCGAGCAATCCGCCATGCTGGTAGATAGCCTTCAATTGGATGATCGCGTGGTGACAGCTGCGGCCATTTCGCCGAGTGGCGAAAGTGTGGCTTTGCTCAGCTATACTTATCGACTGGTCGCAGGAATTTTTCCGCGCTCACGCGCAACAGTCTATATTTTTAGGGACTTCCCCCCCGGACGCTATTTGCAAGGGACAATCACGTCTTATCGACTGAGATCATGGCCTCGACCTACTCAGTTTGAAGCGGTAGATTTCTATGATGAGACGACCATCCTCGTAGGCTCAGAAGCCACGGCTGGGAGGTCTGCCCATGCTCGATGGGTGCAGCTAAAGAAAAGCAAAAAATGAAGGATCGGCTTTATGAAGGCCGCACGCCCTACCAAAGTTTGAATGGACTTCAGTGGTTGAAGTGCTGAGATATTTTAATATTTATCAATTCTCTTGGGCCTTGGAGAGTCGTACCTTGTGTCATCATTTCCCCATAGGCCTCCATTCGGCCACAGTTTCATGACGATAAAAATTGGTAACCCCACAGAGATGAACAGCCCCAGAATCAAAACGATCACAGCAAGAACAGGCAGACCATTACAGGAAATCTGGCACGAAAAGATGGCCGTTAACAACACCAAAAAGGGTATCATCGCATAAGCCAGCACGCTTAGAAGCACTTTGACCGACCTTGGCAAATCAGAGATTGAATTCTGTGAACGTTTGATGAGCCGCTTGAGTGCTCGTTTGCTCTTGCGTGACGAAGGTGAGGCTAGATCATCTGTCGATGCTTTCTTCTGAGCGGCAAACCACACCTTCGCCTCCTGATCCGACGCCATCACCTGTGTCACCACGGTAGTTTCCGACTCTCCTCCGTATTTTATTGGAAATCTACTCCCAAGGATGATATACAAGGTTGCGATGGTAAAAATGGTGACGGAATGGCACAGCATCCAAGCTTTTCGACTTGGAGCACGTCCTCTCCATCGAATCATCAGCACCACCACCCCAGCCAATATGCCCAGCGATATCCACAGGGGCCATTGCGCTTCGTACAAGCCGGTGCCTACCACAAAAAGTCCATAACAGAACATACTCAGCCCCAGCACAATGTGCGAGAACGCAAGCGCCCAGCGGGCGGACACCGGGTGGGCAAAGGCCCATTTCCTCAAAGTGGCTGCGTTCATGTTTATCATCTTTATTGTGTGACCATTGCGAAGAAGTGATCAGGTTAAGTGGGTCTCGCTTCCTCGTCTGCCAGCTTGTTCATCTATCACCGATTCCTCAGCCAGAATACCTTCTACTCAAATTCGCGAGCATGTAGCCCCTCTCGGTATCTCGTTCTGGATAGACGTATGCGAAGGGGGATTCGCTTACACTGCCGAATGAAAAAGTGGCAGAGTAATCCGAAAAAAAGGGAGTCACTCCTTGACTTGGAGGCCAAGATCGCCCAATTGAGCTAAATCTATACGTCCGGGGGCATCCATCATGACGTCGCGACCGCCAGCTGTCTTGGGGAAAGCCATGACATCGCGGATGCTTTTCTCACCTGCTAGGAGCATCACGAACCGATCCAGCCCAAATGCACAGCCTCCATGTGGGGGAGCACCATACTCGAAAGCTTTCAGCAAGAAGCCAAATTTTGCCTCCTTTTCCTCTTCCGTCAGTCCGAGAATGTCAAATATTTTGTCTTGCACATCCTTCCGGTGCACCCTCACGGAGCCGGACACGATTTCATTGCCATTCATCACCATGTCGTAGCTCTGAGCCACCACGCGTCCAGGATCGGTGTAGAGAAAGTCGAGGTCTTGTTCGCGGGGCATACAGAAGGGGTGATGGGCAAAGGTGAGTTCCCCTGTCTCTTCGTCCTCTTCAAACAGAGGAAAATCTACCACCCAAAACACTGACCACTTTCCTGGGTCAATCCAGTTTTCCTGCTTGGCGAGATGCAAGCGTAGCTCTCCGAGAATTTTGCGGGTCTTCTTTTTGAGGGGGTCAGCGACAAGCAGAAGCAAATCTCCGGGCTGCGCACCTGCCGATTGGACTATTTGACGGAGCTGATCTTCGGAAAAAAATTTATCCACGGATGACTTCAGCGAGCCGTCTTCTGCCCACCTCACATAGACGAGGCCTGTGCCTCCGCGCTGTGGTGCTTTCACAAATTCTGTCAATGCGTCCACCTGTTTGCGGCTGTAGCCAGCGCAGCCAGTGGCCACAATCCCTGCGATGAGTCCCTGCTGTGCCAGCACGGCATTGAACACCCCAAACTCAGATCCCTGCACGTGGTTATTCAGCTCGGTAATGGGGCAGTCAAAACGAAGGTCTGGCTTGTCGGTCCCGTATTTTGCCATCGCCTCTGAATAAGGCAAGTGCAAAAAATCTGGCAAGTCCACACCGATGACTTTTTTGAAAATATGCTTGGCCAGCCCCTCGAACATATCCAGCACATTTTGCTGATTGATGAAGGACATTTCACAGTCAATCTGCGTGAACTCCGGTTGGCGGTCGCCGCGAAAATCCTCGTCGCGAAAGCACTTCACGATCTGGTAGTAGCGGTCCATGCCTGCTACCATGAGGAGCTGCTTGAGAATTTGAGGTGACTGTGGGAGGGCGTAGAAGTTGCCGGGCTGAAGGCGGGAAGGCACCAGAAAATCACGGGCTCCCTCGGGGGTAGATTTGATGAAAAAAGGCGTTTCGATTTCAAGAAAACTCTCCCCGTCTAAGTACTCTCGGGTGGCGCGCATTGTCTTGGCACGCATCTCCATATTGCGAGCCATGTTGGGACGACGCAAGTCCAGATAGCGATATTTCATTCGGAGGTCTTCCCCTCCATCTGTGTCTTCTTCAATGATAAAAGGAGGCACATCAGCACTGTTGAGGATCTCCAGCTTTGTCGGCACCACCTCGATCAGCCCTGTAGGTAGTTTGGGATTTTTGCTTTCCCGCTCCGCTACGACGCCAGTCACTTGAATCACATATTCTCTTCCTAAGCGCCTGGCTTGGTCATAGATGGCCTTTTGCTCATCGGACTTGATCGATACTTGGGTGATCCCATACCTGTCCCTCAGATCCAAAAAGAGGAGGTATCCGAGGTCGCGGGTGCCCTGCACCCAGCCACTCAAGGTCACAGATTGCTGAATGTGCTCCAAGCGGAGCTCTCCACAGGTGTGCGTGCGAAAAACCGTAGAATGAGACATGAAAAATGGAATTCTGATTGGTGGCTGCAAAGGTAGCAGAATCGAAACAAGAAGGGAATAGATTTCGGGTGTCTAGCGATGACTCTCTTTTACCCTTCCCAGTCATATTCCGAAAACACGCGTTCCTTGCCCTTCCATGTGAGCGAAAAGGCGATTTTCCCCTCTTCTTCGTACACCTTGGGCTGATATTGCTCATCAATGGTAGCGAATTCGGTGACGACCTTTTTGCCGATGGCTTGCTCCACATGGTAGATATCCATGAGAAACCCATCCAAACGGCTGCTATTCGACACGAGATAGGCCAAAGCGGCGGGCGAAAGTTGCAGACCGAGGTCATTGATGATGTTGCGGGCGTCTTCGAGTTGGTACTGCCGATTTTGCCCACGGGGAATCCGGGGAATCAAGCTTTTGGCGATGCGCTCCAGGCGGCTGAGTTCTGACATAGGAAATGAATTAACCAGTAGGAAACGGCCCGTAGAAAAAAGGAGAAAGGCAAAGGCCAGAAATGAACATATTCCTGAAAGTTGAATTTTTAGGATTCTTGCTCGGAAGACAGAATCAGGAAAAAGGCTGAATCGAGAATTTCATCCAAAAACTCAGGCTACCAAGCGCCTTCCACCATCGGGATGAGCGGCAACCGCGACATGCGAAGGAGGACCTGCGCAGTGCTGATCACGTCTTTTTCGCAGTAGGTCTGGATCCGGTCGTAATTGCGATCTTTCCAAAAAACGGAGGCTACTTGCGATCCGTCCATGTCGTCCTTGGGCGAGGGAATATCCAGAACAGCCGTGAGGAGGTCCAGACTTGTGTAGGATTTGTAATCGCCAAACTTCCACAGCTCCATCGTATCGATGAATTGCGTCTCCCAAGGCTTGCGACCTTGCACCCGCAAAAGGTAGGGAATCGGCAGTTGCTGAATGACAAATCGGCGGCCCAAAAATGGAAAATCGAATTCCTTCCCGTTGTGGGCGCACAGGTAGCGGCCATCCTTCACCGCTGAGTATTTGTCGATCATTCGACCAAATTCCTTCAAATTACTAGCCTCATCGGGTCCGCAGTAGGACTTCATGGTCATGTGTGGAATGCCCCCTTCATCAAATCGGAGATAGCCGGCCGAGATACACACGATTTGAGCAAATTCAGCGTGGATTCCTGCTTTTTGCTCAAAAAGGGATTGAGGACTCAGGCGCTTGGTGTCATCTTGGTAGCGCTGGGACTTGCGGTCCCACAGCGGCTGAAATCGCGCGGGAAGTTGGTCATAGGAGGGCGCGATCGGTGCCGTTTCGCAGTCGATAAACAGGATATTTTCGAGATCAGCAGCTGTGTACATGAGGGTGAGTTGAAGCTTGGAGAAATCAACTCAAGTTAGCTAATTCGATGAGCTAAAAAAAAGGCACCCCATCGGGTTTTTCAGGATCGGCGGGATGAGGAGCTTGGGCAAAGTGGAAATAATTGCGAACTTCCAGACTTGACCTCGAACCAAATCCCAGACATCTGGCTACTTTTCAATCTATGCCTCCTCTCTCCCTCCTTCGCAGCGCCTGGAAAAATGGTCAATACGTTCAGGTACTGACAGAACTCGCTGAACGCCTAGATAAGCTCGGCACACAGCACCCGCGTTGGAGAAAAGAGGCAAAGACCTGCCGGACCATCCTTGAGGAGTGGCAAGCTGAATGCCTCCGTGCCGAGGCTGCTGGCACCTCGCCTTCTCAGCGCTTGCTCCAAGACATTCAAACATGGGTACTGAAGACCCTCGGCCAGCTAGAAAGACGGGAAAGGGCACCTGTGACTTTGTCGATGCCCCGACCTTCGAAAAATGACTTTCGGAAACATTGGCGCAAGTCGAAAGACTTTTCAACCAGAGAAGAAAGCCCATTCCCCGCAGAGTCACACACTTCATCTGCGCCTCCGATGTGGGAAGCTTACCCGGAGGAAGCACCCGCGATGGCAGCTCCCCCAGATGCGGAAATGGTCGGGGATGCTCCTGACATGACACCTCCCCAGTCGGGTGCAGCGCCAGAAACGAGCGGAATCGCCGTTTCCTCCTATGTCGCTCCTTCTGCCACCGCCGAGTGGGTAGAAGTAACGGTCTATTCGCCAGAGCAAGTCCAGCCGGAACAATCGTTTTTGCTCACCGCCTTCGCGCATTTGGCAGAGCAAGCCGAGGCCATAGCAGCGCTCATTCGCGAATCGGATCCCGATGCGGTGCGCCAGGGAGGAAAGACCCTCAGTGCGCCTTTGGAGCGGGGTAGCGTGTTGCAATGTCAGCTGAGCATAGAAAATTGGGAGGTGGACGAGCCTGTCCAAAGCCTTGTGTGGCTTGGGAGGCCAGCTTCTGTGGAGTATGTGGTCAAAGTCCCTGCGCAGGCGAAGGGCAAGGCATTTGGCAGGTTGCTGATCATCGGAGCAACAGGCCCGCTGGGCAGGATCAGCTTCAACCTCAGCCTGGGGCAAGATACATCTTCTTTTGTGCAGACCGATGCCCGCATTTTCCATCAAACTTATCTCTCTTTTGCTGCCCAAGATGAAGCCTTTATCACCCAGCTCCAGCCCACCCTGCAATCCACAGGCTGGAAGTGGATGCCCATAACACCAGGCCCGAGCCAATTGCTTCCAGACTGGGAAGCAGCCACTATTCCCCTCATTCGCCAGTGCGAACTTTTTGTGCTTTTCTGGTCGGAGTCTGCAAATGATTGCGAAAGGGTCGCCATGGAATGGCAAGTCGCACTTGGGAGCCGCCTGTCGGACACCGACGGATTACCCGACATCATGGCCATCCAAATCAACGAATCATCCCCAAAAGCTCCGCCAGAGCTGGCATTTATTCCATTTTTGCCTTCATTCGTCGCCCGGCTCCCGCCTTTACCCGAAAATCCAGCCTACACCGAAGACGCTACTACTCTCCTCCGACTCGCAGACCAATACGTGGCTACTGGCGACGAGCGTGTGTTCGACCTGCTCTATGCTTGCGCCGATCCGCAGGATCAGAGCCTGATTGCAGCAATTCAAAATCGCTGGCATACCCTCCGGCGCAGTGAGCGTCTTCAGCGCGTCACTGCCGACCAGGCACGGGTAGAGCGTAGTGACCTCAATGCTACCATACTGAGATTAGCCAGCCAATGGTGTTCCACAGAAGAAGGGGAGGTTTAAAATGTTATTCAAGAAATTCTTTTTCGTCATCCCTCTTCTCCCCATATCGAGTGAAGTAGTGTATCCATTGCTCACAGAAACTCAAACACCTGATCTTCATTGTTTTTACTTTCTCCAACTTTCACAATACATTTGAGGTTCATGTTTAACCATCAAATATTCCTCGCTCAACATTCTTCAAACATCCTTTCTCGACAAATTTCTTCGATCACTTTCACGAAAACTTTATGAAAAGAACAAGTTGTTACACGTTTCTGGCATTCTTCGCCTGGGGCTTGTTGTTTTCTCCTCTTGCTCAAGCACAAACTCGCAACGGCAAATCGGGAGGAACGAATGGGGCCAGCACCGTCAATCCAGACTCTATCCCCCTTTACAGCTCCGTGGTGACAGCTGCCACAGAAACGCAGAAAGGTCTGTTCACGGTTCACAAGTCAAAAGACAAATATTACTTCGAGCTTGGTGACAGCCTGATGGAAAAGGAGATTCTGATCGTCACCCGCAACTCTGGGACAGTAGATGGACTCACCTTCGGGGGAGCGGGCATGAAGACTCGGCCCCAACAAGTGATTCGCTGGCAAAAGCACGACAACACCTTGCTGCTGAGATCTGTCTCTTATCAAAACGTGGCGACCATGGAGGAGCCGATCTACCTCTCCGTTCGCAATAATAATTTCGAGCCCGTAGTCATGGTCTTTCCCATCAAGGCATTTAGCCCAGACAGTTCAGGCTATCTCATCGACGTCACAGAATTGTTTACCACCGACATCCCGATGATCGGGGCACTGGACGAAGATCAGCGCAAAGAATTCGCTGTGAAGGGCTTGGATGCCAGCCGCAGTTTTGTGAGCAGCATCAAGTCATTTCCGGAAAATGTGAATGTGAAGCACGTCCTGACCTACAATGCGACCAAGCTCCCTTCCGGCTCCCCTGTGGATATTCTGTCTCTTGAAATGACGCAGTCCTTTATCCTGCTACCAAAGGAGCCGATGATGCCGCGCCTGGCTGATAATCGTGTGGGCTACTTCACCATTCAGCAATACAACTATGGCGATGGTTCTACAGACCAAAAGGCTGCGAAAGTCCGATACATCACCCGGTGGCGGCTGGAACCTTCTGATCCCGAGGCATTTGCCCGTGGAGAGTTGGTCGAGCCTGTGAAGCCGATCGTGTACTATATCGATCCTGCTACGCCGACTGCGTGGAGAGAATACCTCAAAAAAGGCATCGAAGACTGGCAGCCAGCTTTTGAAGCGGCGGGATTTAAGAATGCCATCATCGCCAAAGACCCCCCCACAGCCGAAGAAGACCCTGATTGGAGCCCCGAAGACGTGCGCTACTCTGTGATCCGATACATCACTACGCCGATCCAGAACGCCCAGGGCCCCCACGTTCACGACCCACGCACCGGAGAGATCTTGGAGTCCGACATTCTCTGGTATCACAATGTGATGAATCTGCTGCGCAATTGGTTTTTCGTGCAGACTTCTGCCGTGAACGCCGATGCTCGTGGCGTGAAGTTCAAGACAGAACTCATGGGCGAACTCATCCGATTCGTTGCAGCCCACGAAGTCGGACATACCCTTGGCCTTCCGCACAATATGGGGTCCAGCTCCGCTTACCCGGTGGATTCGCTTCGCAGCGCTTCTTTTACCCAACGGATGAATGTTTCACCTTCGATCATGGATTACGCCCGCTTCAACTATGTCGCCCAGCCCGAAGATGAAGGAGTAAATCTCTTTCCTGCTGTCGGGGTGTATGACAAATGGTCCATTGAGTGGGGCTACAAGCCCATTCCAGCGGCTACGAGCCCTCAAAGTGAAAAGCCAGTGCTTCATCAGTGGATTCGCTCCCATGAAGGAGATCCACTCTATCGATTCGGACGCCAACGCGGCGTCCCGCTGGATCCTTCCGCACAGACCGAAGACCTTGGCGACGACGCCGTTAAGGCGAGCACCTATGGCATAGCCAACTTGCAGCGCACCATGAACAACTTACTGGATTGGACCACGACCGACGGCGAAAATTATGAGGACTTACAAGAACTTTATGGTCAAGTCCTGGGTCAGTGGAACCGCTACATGGGCCATGTCAGCGCGAATGTCGGTGGGGTATATGAGCAGTTCAAAACAGCCGATCAAGAAGGGTACGTGTATTCTTATGTGCCCAAAGCGAAGCAGCAAGCAGCTGTTCAATTCGTCAACCGAGAAGCATTCGCGACGCCCACATGGGTCATCCGAGAGGACATCCTGCGTAGATTTGAGCCAAATGGGATGACCGAGCGGCTGAGCGGCTTTCAGCAGGGTATTGTGAATCGCTTGTTGGAGCCGGGAAGGCTATCGCGACTGATTGAAGCCGAGGCCATGAACGGTAGCGCGACCTATACCATCATTGACCTGTACAATGATCTTCGCACTGGCATTTGGGCGGAGCTAGGGACGACCGAATCCATTGACACCTATCGACGGGCCTTGCAGCGCGCCCACCTCACGCAGCTCCATGTGTTGATGAGCCAGAAGCAAGCTGACAAAGACGAGTCGGAGGACAGCCCTTCTGGTGCTGGCACTTCGAAAATGATCATGGGCTTATCGGACATTCGCGCTGTGTCGAGGGCAGAGATCAAGATCTTAGAGGATAAAATAGAAGGTGCCCTCAAAAAGGCTCCAGACAGCATGACACGCTACCACCTGGAAGATCTTCTTTCCCGGATTGAGGTAATATTGGACGAGGATTGAGCAAATCACCGCTGAATAGCTCCTTTGAGCTAAGCGAGCGCGACATCTTCTCCTCACGTAACAACCCCTCGAATCGGCTTCGCAGCTAATTCGAGGGGTTGCTTTTTTGTGGATTCAGGACTTATCACAGCGCTACCAAATTGGAAGAACTATTGGCGCAGCGCTCAGACACGCATTACTCCAAGTTGATTTCGGCACTGCGCACTTTCCGCAGGTACCACCACACGCCACCGACAATGATTGGAAGCAACACTGGGAGCGCCAATAGGTATAAAATCCCTGTATTAATGCTATTGGAGAGATAGTTGCCATTTTCATCCACAGCCGCAGCTGCAGCTTTGCACTGAGAGCACTGCGCCATCAGACCTTGGCCAGTGAGCCACAGCATGAGCACGAATGAGGCGATGTATTGAAAGGAAATGGCTTTCATAGAAGGTGCTAGTTTGCCAAAAAGAGAAAAAAACTTTCTCGGGAATGAATTTTGGCTTGGCGAACTTAATAGCAAGGAGCATTCATCAACACTACCAAAACGCCTGTCACCGATACATAGAGCCAAAGTGGGAAGGTGATCCGGGCCAACTTCATGTGTCGATCGTAGGTCTGGTTGAGCGCTCTAAAAATGGAAAACGAAGCCAGTGGCACAATGGTTACCGACAAGCCGATGTGGGACAGGAGGATGATGTAATACAACCAGGGAGCAGCCCGATTGGCCTCACAATAGCCCACATGGCCCACAGCCAGATGATAGGTCACATAGGTGATCAAAAAGATCGCTGAAAACACAAAAGCACTGATCATCATCCGCTGGTGGATCACCTTCCGGCGCTGACGAATCATCACGTACCCGGTCACCAACAGGATGGAGACCACACTATTGATCACCGCATTCACAAAAGGGAGCTTTCTGGCTATCTCGACGAAAGAATCAGAGAAGGGAATCAGCCCCTCCATCTTGGGGTTCAGTAGTACTCCCACCAAAATGGGAACCCCGATAGAGGCGGCCCAAATCCAGGGAACATACCGCTTGCTATCTAATTTTCCTTGAACTGCGTTCATATCGAAGATCTCAACTTGAAGGGAATCGAGTTGTTAGAAAAAATGACTCATGTTTCTCTTGGTCTCTTGTCTTGAGGGAAGGAATACAAATCCATCGGACGGAAGTAACTCACACGCCTCAGGATCATTTCCCTTGTAAAGCTTTGAAAAAGCCTCCTTTGTCCTCCCGCATGGCCGCGAGGTCGTCTGGATATTCCAAGCGAAACAACGTGACGATGTCCTCTTGAATTTTTCGTTCTTCCTGAAGATCTGTGCCGGTATAATAATTCCGCACCCTGCCACTTTTGTCCAAATACGTGACCGTCTGTGAGGTAAAAGCAGGATCTCCAGCCTTGCGTCTGCCAAAAGCGGGAATCTGGAACGCCTCTCCCATTCTGTACAAGTCTTCTTGGCTCACTGTCACCATGCGCCAGCCGGGCGATACAGCACCAAGGGCTTCTGCGTGGGCGCGGAGCTCTTCTGGATCATCTCCTGTGCTCACGCTCAAGAAGCGGATGGCCGGGTCTCGTTCCCAAAGCACATTCCGGTATGTTCGCTCCAAGTTGCCGTGCAAGACGGTGGTAAGCTTCTGGCTATCTTCTCGTACGGTGAAAAAATCCACAAACACGAGATTGCCTGCCAGATCCTCGGAAAGAAACTGGTTTCCTTCCAAATCGGTAAACAAAATCCCGTCAGGCATCCTGTGATACACCGTATCCCCGTTTTCTACCAAATCATACTGGAAGGGGACGGAGTCAAAATTCTGTTCCGTGAAGTAATAGAGGAAGAAAAACATCACCAGTGGGAACGCTAGCACCAACAGGAGAATCCAAGCAGTTGCGTTACGGCCACGCTTCATGAGGGTAATTTCTTAAGACCGAAGATCAGATTCATTGATTGTTGAAACCGGATCTACAGCGGAAAGTTTGCCCCAGTTGTCTCCTTCTACCGTGAGTCCGATGATCAGCCACACAATGAACACAAATGGAATCAAGATGGTCCAAGCAAGTCGCTTTACCTCGTGCCGAAGGTGCATGAACTCCGCCACGATATAAAATGCTTTGAAAAGCGTGAGAATGATGAAAGTAAACACCACAATGGATTGGGACGCGGCTTCAGAAATCCCAAAGATCCCTGGGTAAAACTGCTTGGTGAAAGCGATGAAGAACTCGAACATGGTGAGTCCTGTCAGAATGATTGCGGTGCGAAAAATGGATTTTCTTGCTTCGCTTCCTTCGGCTGCCATAGCGGGAGGGATTAAAATTGTGAGGGGAGAAAGGTGGAGGCTTGAGGCCTAGTTCACCTATGAAAGAACAGGGTACTAGATCAGATAAAATAGGGTAAACACAAACACCCAAACCAAGTCCACAAAGTGCCAGTAGAGGCCGATTTTCTCGGTCATCTCATAATGCCCGCGCCGCTCGTAAGTCCCTTTGTTGGCGTTGAGAAGCAAAATCAAGAGCAGCACAACGCCTGAAAACACATGGGTGCCATGAAAGCCCGTCACGAAAAAGAAGAGTGCGGCAAAATCAGCTGGTCCATATTCGTTGGCTTTGAGATTGGCTCCGCCTTGGGTGATCCAGTGTTTGGCTTGCGCCTCGTTGAGGAATTCTTGTGGTCCGTTGATCTGGCGACCACTGGTCAGACGAAAGGCAGCAAGGTCGCCTTGGGCATTCTTCACCCAGTAGCCCTTCACCAGTATATTCTCTTCCAATGCGGGTACGCGATGCTTCTCCGCGTCTGCCATATCGAGGTAGTAAGTCCCTGCATGGGTGTGATGAGCATCTTCCAAGATCCGGTCGATCTGCTCTTCGTCGCGAATTTGCTGCCCGTTGAACAAAGTCAGCGACTCGATTTTATGATTTTCGTTGTCGTGCCCGTGTCCTTCTTCGCCGTGATGTGGAAGTTGGAACTCCACGATTTTCAAGTCATCAATTCCCGGTACTGGAATACCATGCTTCTCAATTAAGCTCGCTTGCACCAGCACCCCGCCATTGGGCGTACCAGAGATGAAGTGATACCACTCATATGCTTGGCAGGAAAGGAAGACAATTCCACCTATCATGGTCCAAAACACCCATTTGACGACTTCGTGCTTTGATTTTCTGTGGCCAGCCTCTACCGCCAATACCATCGTCACAGAGCTTAGAATCAGGATGAAGGTCATGATACCGACAAACACAAGCGGCGCCTCTATGTGCCAAATTTCGTACAGGAATGGGGTGTGTGTAAACACGTCTTCTGGAAATGCCCATGCCCAGCCTTCGGACACGGCAGAGGTCCGGATGGCCCAGTAAGCAACCAGCAAGGTCGAAAAGGTAAAAGCATCGGAAACTAGGAAAAACCACATCATGAGCTTGCCATAGCTCGCATTCATGATCGGGCGTTCTCCTTCTACTAGGGCTTTTTTATCTACTGCAACGTCAGCCATTGTCTCGAATAATTGGGAGGAAAATGATAGTGCGAAGATATGATTTCCTCAATAAAAAAGTACACTCCTTCTGAGATGCAGCCTGTAGGATTCTCTAAAGAATAACTGCCACCCACGAAATCGTCAGCCGCAGTTATTGATAAAATAGAGAATCGCCGATTCAACGATGATAAAGGAGATTTAGGACGGATTTTTCAGAAGTTCAGCACCCTACCATGCGCCCAAGGGCTAGGTTCTGTGCCCCATTAATCTTGGGTAAAATGGAGAAACCAGTACAGATATAGCCAAAGTATTCCCAAGAAGTGCCAGAAAATGGCGACCATTTCGTAAACATTTTGGATCCGTGCCGGACGAATAGCTCCTCTGGCCGTGTTCACCAAGGTGATCAGCAGGGCCAAAACACCGCCAACAATGTGAGCCCCATGGACGAGAACAAACACAAAGAAGAATGAACCACTGTTCCCGATTCCCGCTCCCCGATTATTGTTCACCAAGTGAATCCCAGATTGCACCATGTCTTTCATTCCTTGAGACTGACCTACCAAAAAGGTCACACCCATCGCCAGGGTGAGCCCCATCGCCCAGAGCGCTTTGCGGGTCTCCCCATGCCGAATCGCCGACACGGCCACTTGCATCGGGATGCTGCTCAAGAGCACCAGCGCAAGATTCCATGTCAAAATCACGGGTAAGTCAAAGAGCAATGGGCTGCGGGCATTGCCACGGTCCACGATGTATGCACTCGTCATGCCACCGAAGATCATAATCACAGTAATAATGAATAGCCACAATGCGAATTTTTGTGGATCAATCAGTTGATTACTGGGGGGGCGTTGGGTCGAAGTCATAGGCGTCATAGCAGTGTTGTGTGATGTACGCTTGTGAAGAAGTGCCTGTGAATTTTATTTCCTATTTTTTATCCGAGCAAAAACGCCAGCTGGATCAATGGAAGGTAGAGAAATGAAGCGAACATCAATTGCTTGGCATATTTTCCTTCTAAAGTCCTGAACAAACGAAAGGCGGGCCAGCTAAATGCAAGTCCCAGCACCACCAGCGCAATAGTCCCCCCGAGGCCCACAATACCTGTCTCCCAAGCAAAATACACCAGCGGGACTAGGCACAGGGTGTAAATCAAGATCATTTGCACGCTGAACTTCGTCTTTCCCTTACTGGAAGGAAGCATCACAAATCCTGCACGCTGATAGTCGTCATCTAGCATCCATGCAATCGCCCAGAAGTGGGGGAATTGCCAGAAAAATTGAAAGGCGAACAACAGCAGCCCTTCCGGCCCGATGGATCCGGTGAAGGCAACCCACCCGATGAGGGGCGGAAGACCTCCAGGGATTGCCCCTACAAACACACAAAAGGGCGTGATCCGCTTGAGCGGGGTGTACACAAACGCATATACCAGCAACCCGATGATGGACAACAGGGCAGCGGGCAAATTGAAAAAGTAGCCAATGATTCCTACTCCTACCACAGCAAGCACCAAGGCGTAAGCTAAAGCTTCCAGATCTGAAAGTACGCCAGTTGGTAGAGGCCGTTGGGACGTCCGCTTCATTTGAGCGTCGTATTCCCGCTCAAGGATTTGGTTCAGGACGTTTGAAGCGCCTGTGACCAGTAATCCCCCAAACCCAATCCAAAACAACCCCCAGCCCCAAGTGCCAGAGGCCATGGCAAAGCCAAAGACAGCTGAAAACGACACCAGCAAAGACAACCGGAGCTTGAGCAGCTGGACGAATGCTTTGGCTTTTTCACCTTTGACCCGAGCAATGGGTAATTCGTTGATTTCCTTAGTGACCATGAACCAATGGTTGTTGAACGTTCTTTTGTTGGCGCATTCCAATCCATGTCCAGCGCATCAGCACAAATTGGGAAGAGAAGAGAAGTGCGGCGAATAGCAAATGTAACGGTTGTAACATCTTGGGAACTGACAAATGATGCATGCCCAGCCCCATCAATACTTCTGCTCCTATCAAACTGATAGACACTAGCAACATCTTCCTCCCAAGCGCGTCAGCCTTCGGCCAAAGCCGCCAAGTCACAAATGCCATCGCTGCCATGATCGCATAATGTGAAAACTTATGGATCCCATAGGGACTCTTCAAAAGTGATATCCATTCTGATCGCGCAACCTCGGTACTGTGTAACAGATCGATTTGTTCTCTTACCTGCGTACCCATCACGATTTGGCTCACAATCAGTCCCAAAAGTACCATGGTAGCCCACCAATCCTGAGCAACCGGGGTTGCCACCCAAACCTCCGAAATTTGGCCTCTACCATTTCTGGTGATAGCCCACAGATAACAAGCAAGGATTCCTAGCGCGACTACCATGTGGATCGTGATGGCACTCGTCTCCAAGTGAGTCATCACCACATATGCGCCGATTCCCCCCTCCAGCACGATGAGTAAGAGGCTTGCCAGGCTGATCCATACCAGTCCTGTATCTATCTTTCTCAAGCCAAGGCTCAGTCCAAGCACGATCACAGCACACAGTCCCACAAGTACCCCAAACAAGCGATTCAGGTACTCGACCCAAGTCTTGAATGCATCAAACTCCGCAATCTCACGTCCTGCGACGGCAAACAAGGTCTGGTAATCCGCCGGCAACTGCGACACATCTGTCGGGGGAATGATCTGACCAAAACATTTCGGCCAATCGGGACATCCCATCCCGGAGTCCGTCATTCTCACCAGACTTCCGATGAGAATCAATATAATAACAGCACCTGTGGTAATGGCCACCATTCGCTGATAGCGCTTCACCACAGGTGCCGTCTCTAAATGGTTATTCCCCAATCTTATTCTCCCTTCTCTTTCAACCCAGTCGCGTTCACGTCTTCAACTTTCAACGGTTTCGTTTGAGTCTTATCTGGGGAAGTAGCTGGTCTTGGGAAGCCTTCTTCATACTCCACTTCCTCGTTCGGAATGTGCATCGGAAGAAAATCTTCTTTCACGCCGGGCTTACTATAATCATATGGCCAACGGTAAACGGTAGGAATAGCTCCCGGCCAGTTACCGTGTCCTGGCTTAAGAGGCGTCGTCCATTCCAAGGTATTTGAGTTCCACGGATTGAGAGAAGCGACTTTGCCGCGGAAAATGCTGTAGAAGAAGTTCCACAGGAAAAACAATTGACCAAAGAATCCGACGAAGGCCGCAATGGTGATGAACACCTGCATATCAGTCCAGCCAGCCATGAATGCGAAGCCTGTGTTGCTATAGTAATGCCGTGCTACGCCGCCCAATCCGATGAAGTGCATCGGGAAGAAAACGAGATACAGCGAAATGAAAGTAAACCAGAAGTGAATGTAGCCAAGACGGGCATTCATCATTCTCCCGAAAAACTTAGGAAACCACTGGTAAATACCTGCAAAGAAGCCGAAAGCGGAAGCAGAACCCATTACCAAGTGGAAGTGAGCGGTCACAAAATAGGTATCATGGAGTGGTATGTCCAAGGCTGCATTTCCAAGGAAAATTCCAGTGATCCCTCCTGTGACGAAGAAAGAAACCAATCCAATCGCAAACAACATCGGCGGGGTAAAGTGGATGTTCCCTTTCCACAGCGTAGTAATGTAGTTGAATGCTTTGATCGCGGAGGGCACAGCAATTACAAGGGTAAAGAGCATGAATACCGTTCCGAGGAAGGGATTCATTCCCGATACAAACATGTGGTGGGCCCATACGATAAAGGAAAGCAGTGCAATCCCGATCATGGAACCAATCATCGCTTTGTAACCAAAGATCGGCTTACGAGAATGTACGGAGATGATTTCGGAAGAAATACCCAAGGCTGGTAGCAAAACGATATACACTTCGGGGTGTCCCAAGAACCAGAACAAATGCTGGAACAGAATCGGACTTCCACCGCTGTAATGCAAAACCTCCCCCTGAATGAAAATGTCCGATAAGTAAAAGCTTGTTCCCAACATGCGGTCAAACACGAGCAGCAATGCCGCCGCAAACAGCACGGGAAAAGACAACACCCCAATGATTGCAGTAAGGAAGAGCGCCCAGACAGTCAATGGAAGACGGTCCATCGTCATGCCAACTGTCCGTAGGTTGAGGACCGTAGTGATATAATTAATTCCTCCGAGAAGCGAAGAAGCAATAAACAACACCATCGCTACCAGCCACATTGTCATCCCCAATCCCGAGCCAGGGATTGCCTGAGGAAGAGCACTCAATGGTGGATAAATCGTCCATCCTGCAGCCGCTGGACCTGTGCCTACGAAAAGTGAAGCCAACATGATCACCGAAGAGGCAAAGAAAAACCAATAGGAGAGCATGTTCATGAAACCCGAAGCCATGTCACGGGCACCAATCTGAAGCGGAATAAGAAAGTTAGCAAACGTCCCGCTCAACCCTGCCGTTAGCACGAAGAATACCATGAAAGTACCGTGCATTGTGACGAGCGCGAGATAAAAGTCAGGACTCAGAATCCCCCCAGGCGCCCATTTTCCTAGAAAGAATTCTAGGATAGCAAAGCTCTGTTCAGGGAAAGCCAACTGTAGCCGAAAGAGTGATGACAGACCAATCCCAATGATCGCCATGATGATCCCGGTGATCATAAACTGCTTGGCAATCATCTTATGGTCAGTCGAAAACACATATGTTGTCCAGAAGCTCCCATGATGATCATGGTGCCCTCCGTCGTGACCATGATGCTCATCATGGAAAGCAGGACCCTTTTGAATGATTGGATTTACCTCTGCCATATCTCGTAAGACCTTGATTTATTTTCCGATTTGAAAAAACTAGTTCTTGGCATCTGCAATCTCCTGCAAGCCTTCCTCTTTCGTAGAGGCTAGATTTTTGGGAGCTACAAAATCCGGGTTAAGCTCTTTATAAGTGGCGAGAAACGTGCGCTGCTGAGCGATCCAAGTTTGATACTCTTCCATTGTCTCTACTACCACTTTTGCGCCCATATTCCAATGGCCACCACCACAAATCTGCTGGCAACTCATCTGGAAGTTAAAAGTAGAATCTCCCATTTTCTCTCTCATCTCTGCCGTCGTAATGGTCGGCGTGAAATGGAAATTGGTCGTAATTCCTGCCACAGCATCCATCTTTACCCGAAAGTGGGGCAAAGTAGCGCTGTGAAGCACATCGCGCGTACGGATGTTTAGATTCACAGGTACGCCCACTGGAAAGTGAAGCTCTCTGGTGACCAAGTCATCGTAGCCGCGTTTGTCATCAAGATTAATCCCAAGTTCGTTTCCTTTACCTTCGTCGATGTAGGTAACATTGGATTGACCAAACTCATTATCAAACCCTTGGTAGCGGAATGTCCAGGCAAATTGCTTTCCATTCACTTCCACTTGGATGGCGTTTTCAGGAGCAGGCCTCATGATATCATGCCATACGCCCACACCATCAAATACCAACACCGTCAATACCAAAGCAGGGATCACCGTCCAAACCAATTCCAACCTGCCATTGTGAGGATAGAAAAGCGCTTTGCGGCCCGGCTTGGCTTGGTATTTCCAAGAGTAGTAGAAGAGAAGAAAATTCGTGATGACAACAACCAAGATGGTTACCACCATTGTGTTCCAAAATATGCGGTCAATTTCCTTGCCGTGCTCCGATGCAGCGTTAGTTACCAGCATCAACTCATCATACACCGCGATAGAAGACCAAGTAGCCGCCGCGATGCCGACCACATAAAACATGAGCATTCCGCCTCCATTGAGGAGATTCGGATTCCATTTTGCGAATGGATCAATTTCCTTCAGTCGGAAAACCAAATACAAGTTGAGTGCGACCATCACAAGGATGAGAGCTAACAAAACTTGAATAGAGGTAAATAAGAGTTGGAAGTCCATATTGTCAGATAAATCGCCTTAGGAATCGTCATCAAAAAACTCCGCCTAAAACGTATTGTTTTTTTTCTATGCAAAAATTATTGAGAAAAACCTACACTGCGCCAGTGGTATGATGCAAGCTTTCTTCCAGGTATGGATGCTTGAGCGGAACCAAGTTGGCTCGTGTCAATGCTGTGAACACCACGAAGAGGAAAATCCCTGCGAACATTAAGAAAAAGCCGATTTCGATCAGTCCGAAATTCCAGTATTTGCCCATGGCGCCAGGCGTAATCATCTGAAAGAGGTCGAGGTAATGCCCCGTGAGTGCCACGACTGACACAGGCACATACACCCTTGCCATGCGCTTGCTGTTTCTGGTCATCAGACCGAAGAAAGGAGCGACAAAACAAAGAAGCAGGTTCACAATCCAGATCACATTGAAGGGACCTCCCACATACTCGGGCGCACCGACTACATAGCGCTTCACGTAGTAGATGCCTTCCTCCGGAATGTTTGCGTACCAAATCAGCAAGTACTGAGACACCCAAATGTATGCCCAGAATACCGTGAAGCCGAAAGCGAACTTATACACATCATGAATGTGCGAATCATTAACATAAGACATATAGCCTTGGCGCTTGAGGAAGGTCAGCAGCAATCCAAGAGTAAACATGGCAGAACCGAATGATCCTGCGAATACATACACACCGAAGATGGTGCTGAACCAGTGAGGCTCCAGCGACTTGATCCAGTCAAAGGAGAACAGGCTATAAGAAAAGGCGAAAAACACCACAAATCCAGCCGCAATGCCAGTGCTCTTTCTGAAAAAAGGCACTCCAGCTTCTACCGTTGGCGCTGAATCTTGCGCAATGGAGACCCTGCGCAGCCACAGTGCAGCACCGATCCACACCAAGAAGTAGATCATCGTCCGTACCCAGAAACCCGTTTCATTGAGCCATCCACGCTTTTTGTCGATCAGCTCATCTACCCCTGCAGGCAAAATGGCCCACTCGTACAAATCTCCCAGGAAAAAAAGGAGAATGAGAAAGGTCACGCCCGCCACAGGAACAAAAATGCTCATGGCTTCGGGCACACGGCGGATAGCCGTTTGCCAGCCTCCATTACCGATCTGAAGCACCGCAAGAAAAAACAGCGCGCCCATCGAAATGGTGAAGAAAAACAACACCGAAATGAGGGTCCCTGTCAACATCCGAGTGCCGATCGTGGGGACATGGTGCCCATGTCCGTGATCATCCTCCCCGTGCGTGTCCGAAACGGGCTGAATGGAAGAAGGGGCAGACTCCAACACTGCATGGTCTGCAGCATGTGTGTCGCCGGAAGAGGTGAAGAGCCAGCCTGCCAAAACAAGGACCAACCCCACCCCAATCAGACCGAAAATCACAGTCCGGTATTTAGCCAGAAACTGAAATCGTTCGGTCAATTGCTCGGTGGTATAGTGATGTGCGTGTGCCAAAATATCTCAATGATAAAAGGTGAGTCCCAAGGGAAAGTCGCCTACTGGGCAGATGCTGTTTCTGGTGCAGGAATTGTTTCTGTTGCAGCAGATGCTGCGTCTGACGAAGGTGCTGCATCAAAAAACTGCTGAATATAGCATATCACCTCCCAGCGTTGCTGCGGACTCATTTGCGAAGCATAGGAGCCCATCAGATTTTTGCCGTAGGTGATGGAGTGATACATTTTGCCGACAGATAATCCTGCCAACTGAGGGCCGGAGTAAGATGGCACGCCAGCCAATGCTCCTTTGGTTACTAGCGACCCTTGCCCATTACCATTGGCGCCGTGACACATAGTGCAGAGTTGCTCGTAAAGCTCCTTGCCACGGTTGAAGGAGGCCTCAGTACACTGTATGCCTTCCGCATTCAGGGTAGGATTGTCCAGTGGCGAGAAGATCATGGTCGAGGCTTGCTCGTAGGCTTCTGGCGTGTTTGGAAGTGGATAGGCCTCGAATGCCTCTTGGCGATACCAGCTCTCTTTGCGCGCCACAGTCCCTTCAGGCGCTCGCTGCGCCGAAAGGCCATCCTTGAAAAAAGCAACTTTGTCTTCTCCAGGGCCCACGGCAGGGAAATTTCCCCCGATGTCGGTGTCGTGATAGACTGTCTGGGAATAGGGCTCCAAGGGAAGGGAGTTGTACATGTTTGGCGAGTACTCGATGTTCCGCTTGGACTTGTCGAAGTAGCAACCAGTCAAGCTCAGAGCAAGCACTCCCACTGCCATGAGCGGAATGATATGGGTCTTGCGGTTCATCATCTCTCGTATTCAGTTTCTAAAATGTCGTAAGCACCGGTCTCCTCGAACACAGCACGAATAGCTGATTCATCTTGGATTTTGGCTTTGTCAATTGCCACGATGAACACATCATCCGTCTGGCGAATGTCCAGTAGCTGGGCACGCTTACCCGGCCAGTAATTGCCTACGATGAAAAAGGTCAGTACAATGCCATGAGCAGCAAAAAGGACTGTCATCTCAAAGGTGATAGGCACAAAGCTTGGGAAAGCCAATGCAGGCTTTCCCCCGATATTCATGGGCCACACCACGCCGTAGATCAAACTCATCATCGTCACAGCGGTGAGGAAGCCCGTCACGCCATAGATAAAGGAGGCCACGGTGAGGCGGGTCCGCTTGGCGTTGAGATAAGGTTCGATGCCGTGAATTGGAAAGGGTGAAAACACGTCGAAGATATTCACGCCTTGGCCCGTCAGCTTGTCCAGGGCTGCCATCACCTTATCTGGGTCCCAGTATTTTCCGATAAGCAGGTTTCGTTTCATATTCCAGGAAGAATTCAGGTCAAAAAAGGTGGACAACTTATACCGTTACGGGCTGGCTCTTCACTTCCAAATGCTCGGGCTTCTTGGGATGATGGATCAAGGTTTTCACCTCGAACATGTTCACCACCGGCGCAAACTTGGAAAAGAGGAAAAACAAGAAGAAAAACAATCCAAAAGATCCAATCAAGATGCCAAACTCCACAAAAGTGGGGCTGTACATTGTCCAGCTGGATGGCAAAAAGTCTTGGTGAAGCGAAGTCACAATGATCACAAAGCGCTCAAACCACATCCCGATGTTCACGAAGATGGAGATGATGAAGGTGAGCACCATGCTCGTTCTGATTTTCTTGAACCAGAAGAGCTGAGGTGTAATCACATTGCAGCTAAACATGATCCAATATGACCATCCGAGCGGTCCAAAAGCGCGGTTAATAAACACATAGCGCTCCCAAAGTGACCCCGAGTACCAAGCAGTGAAAAATTCTGTCATGTAAGCCAATCCCACGAGCGATCCGGTTGCCAAGACGATTTTCGCGATCGACTCCATGTGGTCCATCGTGATGTAGTTCTCCAGCTTATAGACCTTCCTTGTGACGATCATCAAGGTCTGCACCATCCCAAATCCAGAAAAAATAGCTCCAGCAACGAAGTATGGAGGGAAGATAGTGGTGTGCCAACCGGGAATCACCGAGGTAGCAAAGTCCATGGATACGATCGTGTGGACCGATAGTACCAGTGGCGTGGCCAAGCCAGAAAGAATCAAAGAGATGGTCTCGTAGCGGGACCAATTTCTTCCGGAGCCCTCCCATCCAAAGCTCAGAACACCATAGATTCTGGAAATCGCTTTTTTGCCTTTCATCGCAAACCGGTCGCGGATCGTTCCAAAATCTGGAATCATGCCGAGGTACCAGAAGACGATCGAGACCGAGAAGTAAGTCGAAATGGCAAACACGTCCCAGAGCAAAGGAGAGTTGAAGTTGACCCAGAGGGATCCACGCGTGTTGGGAAAGGGTAGAAACCAAAGCCCCAGCCATACCCGACCCATGTGGAGCAGTGGAAAGATCCCCGCACACACGACCGCGAAGATGGTCATGGCCTCTGAAGCCCGGTTAATGGAGTTCCGCCATTCCTGCCTGAATAGCAAGAGAACCGCAGAAATCAGGGTTCCGGCGTGGCCGATACCGACCCAAAACACGAAGTTGGTGATATCGAATGCCCAGCCAACCGTCTTATTCAGGCCCCAAGTACCAATCCCTTCGTAGATGGTCCAGCCGATCATGGCAAACCCGAAGAGCATGACAGCTCCAGAGAGAAGCGTCGCACCAAGCCAAAGCCAGTTCAGCTTCGACTCAATGGGGCGAACGACATCTGCCGTGACCTGCCCATAACTGTCTGTATTGGTGACCCACTTCTGGCGAATGGGCGATCTAACGTGGCTCATATCAGCGGGAAATTAGTCTTGTCGTCAGTGAAAACTTGTGAGAATTGTGTGTCTGAAGATATAGGCCAAATCAATGGCTTTCTGTCTCTTGGGCAGCAGGTTGGACTTCGCCCATTTCGACGCCGTAGATCGCTGACTTGTAGGCGTTGAATGCGCGTTGACGTTCTTCGTATTCCTCCCCTGTCCGATTCCGGACCTTAGTCAGGTAGGCGATAGATGACAAAGTCTTTACTTCCTCAATCACATGGTATTTGCGCTCATTTTCTTTCGAGGCTGGGTCATACCATAGTTTGTTGATCTCGGAATTGGGATCGTTGCGATCACCAAAGACAATTGCACCAGTAGGGCAAGTCTGCTGACAAGCCGTATATCCTCGGTCGTTTGGATCAGGCTTAGCATACGTGCTATTGCCATTGATCTTCGCACGAAGCTTTTTATCCTGTAGGCGCTGCACGCAGAAGGTACATTTTTCCATGACTCCGCGGAAACGCACAGTCACGTCTGGATTGAGCACCAAGCGTCCAAGCTCACTCTGAGATGGATTAACATCAGTGAACTGGCTTCCATTGGTGTAGTTGAACCAATTGAAGCGGCGCACTTTGTAAGGACAGTTGTTGGCACAATAGCGAGTTCCCACACAGCGGTTATAGGTCATCTGGTTGAGACCTTCTGTAGAGTGAATCGTGGCCAATACCGGGCACACAGTTTCACAGGGAGCGTTGTCGCAATGCTGGCAAAGCATCGGCTGGAACACTGCATCCACTGTGTCTGGCATGTTAGGGTCGCCACTGTAATAGCGATCAATCCGCATCCAGTGCATTTCCCTTCGGGTCAGCACTTCTTTCTTGCCTACCACCGGGATATTGTTCTCGGCTTGACAAGCGACCACACAAGCACCACAACCCGTGCACTTGTTTAGGTCAATGGACATTGCCCAGTGAATGATCTTAGACGTTTCGGGATCTTCGAAGTGAGATTCCCACAGCGTCACCAGGTGGGCCTTTTTGGCTTCGTATTTTTTGAGGGACTTCCGATAGGGATTGTTCGCGTCTTTGCTTTGGTAATAGCCGAGAACGGTTTCTTTCACAATTTCAGAGGTCCGGTCAAACTCATATTCTGTACCCCAAGATTTCGCGAAGCGACGTCCAAGGTTTTCATCGTACAGCAAATCGTAGGTCTGGATCTGCGCCAGTTCATAGGTGCGTGTGGTTTTGCTCAGGGATACGCTGTTTGAAGCGTAGCGTAGCGATCCGCCTTCTGTACCTACGAAAGGATAGACGTTGACTCCGCCCACCTTTTTGGCTACTCTCCCCGCGTCGGTACGGCCGTAACCCAGCGCCACTGCCAGCACGCCGTTGGCTTGGCCAGGTTGCACCAAGACTGGCAAGGAGAAGGTCGTGCCATTGACTGTGAGATCCACAATCTGGCCCAATTCCAATCCGTTTTCTTCAGCATAAGTGAAGGGCACCGATACATAGTCGTCCCACACGATTTTAGAAACTGGGTCGGGCATTTCCTGAATCCATGGATTGTTGGCTTGGCGGCCATCCCGGGTTCCTACTTTTTGATAGAAAGCAATCTCCAGTTCGGCCCCACCGACGTTTCCGATGGCATCCACCGCGACTTGAAGGCTTTCAGGATTGTAGGTCGGTGTGGTTGCAGGCGAAGCAGGAAGCTCCAACACTCCTTTGCGAAGAGTTTCTTCCCAGAACTTGCGGAAAGAGGTAAAAGTACCCGCGGCCACTGGATACAATGTTGCTTCCCAACGAGTCTTTACATAATCACGGAAAGTGACATTGTTGCCAGACCAACGAAGAAGGCTCTCTTCGGCCTGTCTCGTCTTGAAAATAGGATGAATGGCAGGCTGAACCAAGCTATAGATATTGGCACGCTGCTGGGCATCCCCCCAGCTCTCCAAGAAGTGACTCGAAGGCAAGTGATATCTGCAAGCCTTAGAGCTTTCATCTTCCTTGATGGAGAGGGAGATTGATAACTTAGCCTCTTTCAACCCTTTAGCAAATACCTCGCCGTAGGGTGTGTCATATACAGGATTTGCGTCAAGCAAAATCAATGCATCGACGGATCCCGCACGAAGCTCTGCCACAAGCGAAGCCAGGGCCTCGTCGTCGGCTTGGTGAATCATGCTGGGATTATCCAGATCGACTGTCTTGCCGTAATTGCCCAGCATCATGTTCAGCCCGTTGACCAGGCGCTGAACGGTCACGTTGTTGGTACCGGAAACGACCAGTGACTCTCCACGGTTCGCGAGGAGGTCTGCCGCCAATTTATCCAAGCTGTTTGCAGCGAGATTGAAGCTGGGGACATTGCGAAGCGCTCCTTGGCCGACCCTGCTGGCGACCTTGTTGTACAAGTTTGCCAAAACAAGCGCTTCCTGAGAAGGCTTGATTGTGAACCGCATGTCTGCGTTGGCACCTGTGTTGGAGAGAATCGATTCGATCTGGTAATGCCGGGACATCCATTCGCCGTCTGGGCTGCGATGTGAAGCCCACTGGCTGAGATATTCTACTGTAGATCCCCAAGAGCCCAGGAAATCACAGGAAAAAGAAGCGATGATCTTGGCGCGGTCAAACCGCAGCGAAGGAAAAGCCTTCACCCCGAAGTCGAGCGCGTGAGCCTGCGCAATCGCTGAAGTGGACGCAGGTTCGTACGTGATATGTTGGCCATTTTCGCCAAACGTACCCAAGAATTCAGCCACGGCGGCCTTGCTACTTGGGCTAGTCAAAGTCCTTGACAACACGCGAACGGTGGCTCCTTCAGCAGCGAGTGTTTGAAACGTTGAGATCAACTCCGCATCTAAATCTCCCCATTCCACGAAATCACCACCTTTTCTAGGCTTGCGCGCGCGGTCCTGATCATACAGGTCAAGCAAGCTAGCCTGCCCTACGGCGTCGAGACCGCCATTGGTGAGCGTGCTATCCGGATTCCCTTCCAACTTAATGGGGCGACCCTCACGGGTCTTCACCAAGACAGGCACACCGCTAGGCGTGGTAGATGCATACCAGTTGGGGACACCAGGAATGATGTCATCGGGCTTATTCACGTAAGGAATAGCCTTTTTCACTGGACCTTCGGCACAAGCAGCCAAGGTAGCAGCCGTGATTCCAAAGCCCATGAGCTTCATGAAGTCACGACGACTGGCGGTGGTACCCAAAGCTTCTTCGGCCTTGTCGGAGAGCATGTCCTCCAGAGGGACACTGGTAGGAAACTCGTTTTTAGCTTGCTCTAGGTGATCTGGAGACTGCTTCCACTCTTCCAGCCCTCTCCAATATTTCGGTTGGCTCATCTATGAATGGAGTTATCGAAGTTCGTGATGCTGAGAAAAATTTGAGTGCGAGGGTCGATGGGCGTGAATTCTGAAAAAAACTTCCTGCTCATCTTGCTCGCTATTAGTAGTGACATGCGGCGCAGTTAAGGCCACCCATTTCGGCAACGGTCTTGTCAGTAGGTTCGCCAAGGACTTTGACTTTCTCTTCGCGGTGACAGCTGATACACCAGCCCATGCCCAAATCAGAGTATTGATACACCACTTCCATCTCCTCCACCGGTCCATGGCAGGTCTGGCATTCAATGCCTCCCACCACGACGTGCTGCGCGTGGTTGAAGTAAGCGTGGTCAGGCATGTTGTGAATCCGAACCCATTCGATGGCTTTCTCTTCGTAGCCTTCGATATAGGCTGCCTGATCAGCATCCCAACCGACTGCAGCATAAATCTTGGCAATCTCAGGGGAGATGTACTCAGGATCGGCCACAGCCTCATCAGATTCGTGGCGATTGCGAATGCCTTTGTGGCAATTCATACAAATATTGACCGAAGGAATCCATGCACTCTTGGACTTGGTGGTCCCTGTGTGACAGTATTTACAATCGATCTCATATTCTCCTGCGTGAATGGCGTGGCTGAAGGCAATGGGCTGCTCTGGCATATACCCTTGGTGCAGGCCGATGGTCCTGGCCTCGGCAATCCACTTAGCGCCACCTCCTACGACGATGAAAATCGTCATCGCCACAATGGCGAATTTATTTTGGAGGATGGCCCGCGTCTGCGCAAAAATCTCAGCAAAACGAACTGGCTCCTTGTTTTCTTTGGCTCTGACAGATGCAATCAGCGTCCCTGTGATGACAACCAACAGCAATGCGATCAGCAACAAAATCGCCACTAGGCCCAAAAGTGCATAGTAGATGGAAGGATCATCAATGCCAGTGCCACCACCACCGCCAGTTGGAGCACCAGCTACCTCAACAGGAGCATTGAGCTTTTCCCATTCCACTGCGACGTAGGCAAGGATGTTATCAATGTCTCCGTCAGATAAGTATGTGAAGGCGGACATGGCGGCCTTGTTGTTCTCTTCCCAAAGCGCCACAGCTTTTGAGTCACCTGCCTGGATCATGCCGGGAGCATTTTTAATCCACTTATAGAGCCACTCCTCGTCGCCGGCATATTTTTCATTGATGCCGCCGAGTTGTGGCCCGACTAGCTTTCCCTTGATCTTGTGGCAGGCGGCGCAGGCAGTATATAATTCTTTTCCCGCAGCAGGGTCCCCCTGCGCATGGAGTGCCGGAACAAGGATTCCTAGCAATAAAAAGGTACTGATGACCGTGCGTATGTGCTGCATAGCGTTGCGAACCATAGCAAATGCGTTATGTGCGCGGTTGAAATTGTGATGATTGAAGAGAAAATGCTCTCTAATCGGATGGCAAATTAACACGGCCCCCCCGATCCGCAAAATGCCCCCTAGGAAAGAATCTTGGTCCTGAAGGATTTAGAATCGTTCTAAACTTGTGCTCCTGATTCGTTTTCGTTCTTGATCTAAACGTGGTACAGCCCCGCTCTCCCATTGAATATACACCGAAACTTCGGCATATTTTTCGGCAAAAACCATCTACTAACTTCCTCATAACTAGGAAATTAACACCTGAAATGGACGATGTACCGAAAGGTAAGCCAACACATGAAAAGGCGATCATATTACCGGGGCGAAATATGTAGATATCTCAGTTGATTCACAAACTTGAATTTAACTTGACTTTCGCGGGCTTTTCCTGTCACTTCTTACACTACCAGCTCCAATAACTTGCGCGCTTGGTCCCTTCATTTCGTAGGAATACCTCACAAATCAGCCGAATTAGGTACAGTAAATGAAGAAAATGTACGACCTTATCATCATCGGTAGTGGGCCCATCGGACTGGCGGCTGGAATCGAAGCCCGCCGCCGTCAGCTCAACTTCCTCATCTTGGAAAAGGGGTGCCTGGTCAACTCGATTTACCACTACCCCACCAACATGACCTTCTTCTCGACTTCTGAAAAAATCGAGATCGGAGGCATTCCCTTCGTTTCTCATGGCACGAAGCCGACCCGAAGAGAAGCCCTCGAATACTACCGCCGGGTAGCGGGGCATTTTGACTTGCCCATCCACACCTATGAGCCTGTGAGCGGTTTTGAAAAATTAGCGGCTGGCTATCGCGTAAATACTTCGAGAGATCAATATCACACTCAGCACTTGGTCATCGCGACGGGATTTTACGACCATCCAAATCTCATGAACGTGCCCGGGGAGGAGCTTCCGAAGGTGAAGCATTACTATGATGACCCCCATCCCTATGTCGGTCGCCATGTGATTGTAGTAGGTGCTGCCAACTCTGCCATTGACGTAGCACTTGAGACTTGGCGCGCCGGAGCCAAAGTGAGCCTCGTTCACCACGGCCCTACGATCAGTCACCGCGTAAAATACTGGGTAAAGCCCGACATCGACAATCGCATCGCAGAGGGATCCATCCCAGCTTATTTTGACTCGAAAATCTTGGAAATTCGGGCCAGAGAGGTGGATTTGACTACTCCAAATGGCGCCATCACCCTGCCTAATGACTTTGTGCTAGCCATGACCGGATACCAGCCGGATTTCTCTTGGCTCACCCGCAACGGCATCGAGCTATGTGACGACGAAGCTAAATTTCCAGTGCGAAACGAGAGCACCTTCGAAAGCAATCTCCCCAATGTATTTTTAGCAGGTACGGTGTGTGGTGGCATGAACACCAACAAGTGGTTTATTGAAAACTCTATCGCTCACGCGACGGTAGTGATAAAAGAGATTGCGGCGCGGTTGTCGGTCACTTCAACTTGATGGTTGTCAAGTATTTCCAGGGGCAAACGTTTTCCCAGAAATATTTTCTGTCTTAGGCAACCCTTTTGCAACATTCAACGACAGATGCTCGTCTCAATAACAAACACAAAAAGTCTGAACTGAGTTTCTTTCGTAGTAGTAGTGAAATCGCCCTGACATCCGTCGGGGCGTTTTTTTGTTGATAACCCATAGGTGCGAAGCTTAACATCGCTCCCAAATCAGGCCAGCCGGAGCCATCTAGCGATTGCGACCATACTGCTCATGACTGGACACCCAGTCCGATGAGGAAATGGCTGAGGCCAATGACAGCTCGCCAGCGAGGACGACGCCTGCAACGATTTCTGCAAACTTTTTCACGTTGCCTCGCCCATAGCACCCAAGTAATTCCAAGCACTCTCGCTGCGTCGCTAATCCGGTTCCCCCTCCATAGGTCGCTACAATAAGCGATGGAATGGTAATGGAAAAGTACAGGTCATTTTCTGGGGTGAGTTCCACATAGCCAATGCCAGCGGAGGATTCTGACACGTTGGCGACATCCTGCCCCGTAGCGATGAAGAGGGCCGTGATGGCATTGGCAGAGTGCAGGCCGTTGTTGTTGGCGCCAGAAAGAATGGCCCCCACATTGGCGACGCCAGCGTGATGGGCGAGGGTGGTGGTATCCACCCGCATCAATTGATGGAGGACATCTCGCTTGATGAGCACCTCGGCTGTGACGCGCTTGCCTCTGGTGTGCATGACGTTGACTTGGGACGCCTTTTTGTCTGTGGCGAGATTCGACTCGAGGTAAAAGTGCTTGATTTTGCCTTCGGAGTAGTGATCAATGATCCAGGAGCAGGCGGCGAAGGTCGCGCGGCCTACCATGTTTTGTCCGGCAGCGTCGCCCGTGGTATAGTTGAAGCGCAGGTAGGCAAATTTAGATGCCAAGTAAGGATCCACGTAAGTTAACCTGCCGACGGAAGTGGTGGACTCTGCTTGCTCGGCGATCTGAAGAAAATGGGCCTTGACCCAGATCGTGAATTCTCTGGCTTCGCGCGCATCTTCAAATACAAACACAGGTGCCCGCTGCATCACATCGTCCACGACTGAGCACTTCACGCCGCCACAAGCATTGATGAGCTTCATACCGCGATTGTAAGAGGCTACGAGCGTGCCTTCGGTGGTCGCCAATGGTATGAGAAAGTCGCCGATGGCGTGCTCTCCATTTACCAGCAGCGGCCCTGCCAGGCCAACTGGCACCTGTGCCACACCGATGAAGTGCTCGATATTACCGCCCGAAATATGAGGATCGAATGAATAATGGGGCAAGTGATCCAGCTTTTTTCCGGTAAAGTCCTCTGCAAATCGCTGCCGCAGTCGAATGATCTCCTCGTCATAGTCATCCTTTCGGCTGCGGGGGATGACTACGCGCTTCTCGTCATGGGTAGAGATAGAGCCTTCCACCTTGAGTTTGAGCTTACCAAATGGCTTGGCCTCAAAGTGCAACTCGATTTTGTGTTTGCCGTCGGGCAGCTGCTCCATGTTCACGGTGATCTCCAGGCTTTCGCGCAAGGGAAAATTGATCGGATAGGCAGGCGACACCGCGCTGGGGTCAATCTGTGTGCCATCGCTCATATGGATGGTCATGTCCGCGAGGTGGCGTTCCTTGCCAGCAACGCTCAGGCCAACGACGCCAACGAGGGTGGCGTCACTGAGGCGATTTTTGAGGCTAAAGCTGATGCCCGTATCGGTGTTTTTGAGGCTCCCAAAAGTATAGAGCTGCTTGAGAAGAAGGCTAGGGACAATCATAATTCTTGGCGAATAGAATAGCGTAGTAGTAGAATGGGGTAAAAGATCCCCGATGGAACGTAGAAATTACATTTTTTCTCTCATTCCCCAACTAATGGGGACGTTCATGCGTTTGGTCCTTTTCTGATTTACTTCCTTAGAAAAAGTCAACACTTTGCATTTCTGCAAACGGAGAAAACTGTACTATTGCAAGCGAATTAACAAGCGAATTGAAAGAAAGTCCGTCCGCTTGTGCTCCACTTGGCTATTTGGGTCTTCCCTTTTCGATTCCTTTTTCATTTCCCTCCACCCACTTTCCCTTTTGCTTTAGGCAAACGTGGCTACATGCAGACTTATCACGACTTCCTCCGCCAAAGTTTCGAGTTCCCTCCTCCCGGATTCCAGGTGATGGACGACGAGCTCTATTTCCATGGGATTAATTTGATGGAGCTGATCGAGACGTACAAGACGCCTCTCCGCTTCACTTATTTGCCCATTATTTCCCAAAAAATTCAGGATGCCCGTGATTTTTTTCATCGAGCCATCAAGAAGCACGACTACCAGGGAGATTATACTTATTGCTACTGCACCAAGAGTTCGCACTTCAAGCACATTTTGGCAGAAGTGTTGAAAAATAAAGTCCAACTCGAAACCAGTTCTGCATTTGATCTGCCCATCATTGATGCCCTCTATCGCGGAGGTCATCTCGATAAGGACATTCTAGTCATTTGCAATGGTTTCAAAGACTACGAATACAAACAAGGGATTGTGGATCTGGTCCACGACGGATTCACCAATATAGTCCCCATTCTCGATAACAAGGAGGAGCTGAATTTCTACCAAAGTGAAATCGATCAGCCTTGTAAGATTGGTATCCGCTTGGCCACGGAAGAGCCACCGGATTTTAACTTTTACACCAGCCGACTGGGTATTCGAGAAGACGAAATTTTGGATTTTTACCAATCTCGCCTGGCCGATCATCCCCACTTTACGGTAGAGGTGCTCCACTTTTTCGTTCACACGGGTATTTCGGACTCTCCGTTTTTCTGGAGTGAGCTTCGGAAATTTGTGAACCTCTATTGCCGGTTTCGCCGAATCAATCCTCAACTCACCAAGCTTGACATTGGGGGTGGAATGCCTTTTCGCAACTCGCTGGAGTTTGACTTTGACTACGCCTATGTGATCGACGAGATCGTCAAGACGATCAAGGAAATTTGTACTGATCACGAAGTGCCGGAACCTGATCTCCTCACAGAATTTGGGAGCTACACGGTAGCGGAAAGTTCTGGAACACTCTTTCGGGTACTAGGTCGCAAACAGCAAAATGACCGTGAAAAGTGGCTCATGATCGACGGGAGCCTGATCTCCATGCTGCCGGATGTGTGGGCATTGAACCGGAAATTCATGCTTCTGCCAATCAACAATTGGGAAAACGGCTACGAAAAGGTTTTCATCGGAGGAATCACCTGTGACTCGGATGACTATTACAACCAAGAAGCCAACCTTGATGCGATCTACATGCCCAAGACACGCAAAGTGCAGTTCATGGGATTCTTCCACACGGGTGCCTATCAAGAGGTGCTCAGCGGCGTAGGAGGACTTCATCACTGCCTGATGCCAGATCCAAAGCACGTCTTGATTACGCTCAATCCTGACGGTTCGCGGCGCACGCATGTACTTCACGAGGAGCAGAATAGCAAACAAGTCTTAAAAATCCTCGGCTACACCGACCCTGGAATTTAGGCGGCACTCAGCCCCTTCTATCCCCATTGCCATGGCCATCACCCATACAGATCTTGTGGTCCGCGGTCTGATTTTTCAGGACGGCAGATACCTCTTGATGAAGCGTCCCAAGCAAAAAGGAGGTGGGTATGGCTTGCCTGGCGGCCACGTGGAACGAAACGAGACACCTGTAGAGGCGCTCATCCGCGAGACTTACGAGGAACTTGGTCTGCGACTCAACGCGGTGTCTCTGCACCTGGTCCGGGTCATTTATCGAGAAAAGGGGAACACCCGCAAAATTCATTTTATCTTTAAGGTCAATGAGTGGTCGGGCTATCCTACCAATCTTGAGCCTTCCAAGTGCCTTGGCCTGGGGTGGTATGCCCGGCACGAGTTGCCCAAAGACATCTCGCCAGTAGCCTACCTCACCCTTCATCCCGATGCAGACGGAGGGATCTATCGTGAAGACTTTGATTCCCTCAATCGCTCCAGCCACAAGACAAAGTATCCCTGGCAATCGGAGCTTTCCTGAGCCTGTGAGGGTTGACCCTTTGTCGGCGTGTGTCGCTACGTCTGGGGCATTTTCTCTTGAGTAGCACGGCTTTATGTTTTCTCGCGAGAAGACCCGAGAGCCTTTCGTATCTCAAGTTTTTTTCGAATTTTCTCCTTCCCAGTCCCCCATTTCTCTATTCCCTTCCGACTTTCCTGTTTCACTTTTGAGTATTCAATCCATGACCAGAGGACCTGTCTCCCAATTTATTCAGCATCACTATCGCCACTTCAATGCAGCTGCCCTCATGGACGCTGCCAAAGGCTATGAAACGCACCTTACTGAAGGAGGCAAAATGATGATTACTCTTGCTGGAGCGATGAGCACTGCGGAGCTTGGATTGTCTTTGGCTGAAATGATTCGGCAAGGAAAGGTGGACATTATTTCCTGCACGGGCGCCAACCTGGAAGAAGACATCATGAATCTGGTTGCACACTCCCATTACAAGCGCGTGCCAAACTATCGAGACCTCAGCCCACAAGAAGAATGGGACCTGCTGGAGCACGGATTCAACCGCGTCACAGACACTTGTATTCCGGAGGAAGAGGCATTCCGCAGAATCCAGAAACATATTTTCAAGCGCTGGAAAACGGCTCAAGACAATGGGCAGCGTTATTTTCCACACGAATACATGTACCAGATGCTGCTGGGGGGCGACTTGAAGGAGCACTACGAGATTGATCCAAAAAACTCGTGGATGATCGCTGCTGCAGAGCGCAATCTCCCGATCATCGTGCCAGGGTGGGAAGACTCTACGATGGGTAACATCTTTGCGTCTTACTGCATCAAAGGAGAGTTGAATCCCTCCACGATGAAGTCAGGGATTGAATACATGACATGGTTAGCTGGCTGGTACATCGAGAACAGCGCGGGCAAGGGAGTGGGATTTTTTCAAATTGGTGGTGGGATCGCGGGTGATTTCCCGATCTGCGTGGTGCCGATGCTGTACCAAGACATGGAAATGACAGACATTCCATTTTGGAGCTATTTCTGCCAAATCTCTGATTCGACCACCAGCTACGGGTCCTACTCTGGTGCTGTGCCCAATGAAAAAATCACCTGGGGGAAACTCGACATCACCACGCCAAAATTCATAGTAGAGTCGGACGCGACCATCGTGGCTCCACTCATCTTTGCGTGGCTGCTCGGCTGGTAGGCATTTTTTTCAATTTCAAAAGCAGCTTTTAATCCTTTCGGATGACTGTGCCCACAAAGCCCGGTGTTCCGACCTGACGGAGTGCTTTTGCCTGACAAATCACTACCTCTTCCACCCCTGCTTCCAAGGCCGAACATGCAGCTTCGAGCTTCGGAACCATGCCTCCCGCAATGACCCCAGCTTCGCGATATTGCAGAAATAGAGATGGCGTAATGAGGGAAATTACAGAGTGGTCGTCGGTTGGATCGCGCAGCACGCCGGGTTTTTCAAAGGAATAGACCAATCGAACGGGGGCCAAAGGTGCAAGGGCATTGGCTATTGCAGCAGCCATCGTATCAGCGTTGGTATTGAGAAGCTGGCCACGACCATCGTGTGTGATCGGCGCGACGACAGGTAAGACGCCATGGTCGAGCAACCACTGCACTCGAGGACCATCCACCTGATCGACATCCCCGACCCAGCCATAATCTACCCTTACGACTGGACGCTTGTGGGCGAGCATCAACCCAAAATCAGCTCCCGTGAGTCCGACGGATGTCTGGCCTCGCGCCTGAATTTTGGCGACCACTTGCTTATTCACCAGCCCTGCATACACCATCACGACCACTTCTAGCATGGCCGCATCAGTGACTCTTCTTCCCTCGACCATCATGGCTTCCAACCCAAGCCGTGCAGCCATCTCGGTCGCCGCTTTTCCACCTCCATGTATCAAAACTTTGGGACCTGAAAGTGCACAAAAATCGTCGAGGAGCTGGTCAAGCGTAGGCTCATCGTCCAGTATTTTGCCACCGATTTTCAACAACGTGATTATCTCCATCCTGCGGTTTCTTGATAACTCTTATGCCATCGCACGCTAAATTGCGCTCTTTCGGCGCCGCCACCAAATCCAGCGCAACCGGCGCTCTTAGCCAAGTACATTTGTCAGTGATCCTTCCTTTTACCTCTCCAAACAACCGCTAGGTTTTCCAGTTCCTTTCGGTGTGAATCTTCTGGCAGCCGCCTGCGTGAAGGCCGCAACGGCTATTTATGCCAGAAATTCACAAAATCCTTAGCTGGACAACCATGAACGATCGGCCGAATGCCTTTCTGCATTCCGATCCCTCCGCTGGCGTCCTGCTACCGACACCACGATGAAGACTCACACATGACATCAACCCGCACCTCGACCCTTTCGCCCTGGCTAGCTTTGATGCTGGCCTCCGTGCTGTTGCGGGTACTATTTGGTCAATACCTCCTCCATGATCACTGGGTTGGCGACGCGGCTTGGTACAAAGGCGCTGCAGATGCCCTGCTTCGAGAGGGCTGGGCCGATCCCTACTGGCCGCCAGGGCTGCCACATTTGTTGGCAGGAGCGATGTGGCTGGGAATCAATCATGCATGGCTCGGCATGGGAGTAGGCCTTGGGCTATGGGTGCTCTATTTTTGGTCGCTCAAGAGCGTGGTGTTTTTGGAGGATAAGGACCATGAACAAGGCTGGTGGCTCAAGCTCATCTTTGCGCTGTACCCGGCATTTGTGCTACAATCCGTGGTGCCACTGACCTATTTGCCGGTGGCGATTCTCCTGCTCATGGGCTGGCAGTGGGCGTGCGGTGCCTGGGGCGGCAGCAGCATCCGCGATGGTGTGGGACTGGGAGTGACGCTGGGCTTGATGGTCTTGTTTCGAGGTGCAAGTCTGGCACTCTGGCCTGCGCTGCTGTGGGGCTACGCCTATCATCGTGAGCGGTGGCAGGTGATCCTCCTTCCACTGGTTCTGGCGACGCTGATGGTAGGTGCTTGGGAAATGCGGCTCTACCAACAGGAGGATAGGTGGATATTTGTAAACTCTGCGAATAGCTATAATCTTTTTCTTGGCAACAACGAGTGGACACCCGATTTGAGAACGTGGTGGCTCGGATCGCAGGATTTGACTGATCACAGCGACTACGACGGCTTTTACGAGACCATTGAGCAGGTGCGTTCTCTCCCTGAAGCTGCCCAAGACGAAGCCTTTCGGGCATTGGCCTGGGAGCACATTCGCAGTCATCCACAGCAATTTATGCTGCGCGTGGCAAGCCGCTTTGTGACATTGTTTAGCTTTGACACGTTAGCAAGCGCCACCATTTATAAGACTTCTCCGGCTTGGGGCATTAGTATGCTGGCACTGGATGCCCTTTGCTACCTTTTGCTCATTGTGCTTGCGTGGTGGGGCTGGGGCAGTCAAAGCTGGCATCTCGGCGAACGAATGCTATGGCTGGCAGTGGTGGGATCTTATTCGCTCCCGTATTTGCTAGCATTTTCTCATCCTACCTACCACCTGCCTGTGTTGCCGCTTCTGGCTTGGGCAGCGATGAAAGGAGGACCATTTCGCAGGTCCATGCTCATGAGGCGATCCACCCTGTCATGGGCCGTGCTGTCGTTTTTTCTTCTGATCCAACTCTTGTGGATATGGAATATGTCCGACCGCGTGCCGTCCCTTAGTTAGGCTCGGACATAGAAATCACCATGTCGCAGCCAATTTTTCCTTTATGACCATCCAAGAAGCCCAACATACGGTCGATCAGTGGATCACCACCATCGGTGTGCGCTATTTCTCTGAACTCACCAACACAGCCATTCTGATGGAAGAAGTTGGAGAGGTCGCCCGCATCATGGCGCGCCAGTATGGCGAACAATCTTTCAAGACATCAGACGAGGCGGTCAATCTAGCAGATGAGATGGCCGACGTGATGTTTGTGCTCATCTGCCTCGCAAATCAATGTGGGATCGACTTGGAAGAGGCATTTCAGAAAAATCTGGCCAAGAAAACCAAGCGCGACGCTACGCGCCATCGCGACAACGAAAAGTTGACTGGTGGAGAATGAAATATACTTGGCTAGCCAAAGTGGCTGATGGAGCAATTTACCTTGCTCGCTCCAAAAATGCCTTGGCCCGCGCCTGCTCTTCAGGCAGCATGAGTTGATAGAGTCGGTCGAAGTACTCCTGATTGACGAAGTAGCGAATCACATCCGAGTCGCCGATATTGATGTTGCGCGCGCGCAACACTGCCAGCATGAAGTTCATCCACTTTTCTGGGGCATAGAGCGCCTCTACTGCGGGGGTGGAAGTTGAGCCACCCATGGTTGACTGATGGCTGTAAGATGTATGATCCTGCGCCTGCTTTTGATAGCCAACGGGCAATGGCGTGCTGGGCCTTTCCAAAGCAGGAGGCGTGATCGGTCCACGCCGGGTGTCTTCCTGAACCACGTATTGCACGGAGCGAATGAGCACTTTTTCCATGAACACCTTAAAGGCAGTTACATTAGAGCCGTACTCTTCTCCGGTGGCGTAAGCGACAGACCTAGGTACATTTTCCACAAACACGGTACCCCCTGAATTGATATAGTAGCCACGCAGGGTATGCCTGTCCAACCTGATTTTCAAGGGAATGTCCGTATCGTTAATAGAGATCCCACTGCCCGGAAATTCCTTGAGCCAATCGGTATGAAACTCTACCGCTTGAATTTCGGGGTTGTAACGGCCATAATGCACCAACAGGTGCCGCAGAAACAGCTTGTCAAAAGGCTCTAGGTTTTTGCGAGAAAGATGATCGTCCACGTGTGCCACGACCAAAGGATTGGCAGAAGCATCATTGAGCAGCGGCATCCGGTCAAACAATTGATCAAGGGAGGCATCCAGACTTTCTGACTGAACGGTGGGCTGATTGCCGCGAGGAATAGAGTACATCCGTCCATCGGAGGTCTTGAGCAGACAGTGACCAGCGAAAAAATGCAGGTTGGCCAAGCTTCCAAATTCCAGGCTCAGGGCATCCTGATTCGGAAAATAATGGCCTTTTAATTCGGCATAGACGGCGAGGCGGAACAAATTTTCTGATCGAAGAGGGTACTCCATCACGCGCTCGTTGATGAGATATTCCCACATCCGCTCGCGAGGAGGGTTTGCAAATAGGGTTGCCATGGAGGCACCCATCAGGAAACATGTCATCAGAAAAGGTAGGGCTTTCATTGTATTTTAATGATTGGTTGGAAAGAACGGTCTATCGAAAGCAAATAACTTTCCGAATATGGTATTATCCAAGCCAAAAACAACGTCCCTATTACTTCATCTAAATTCATGCCGCAAGATGGAAAGGCAAAGTTGGTTCGTCAATGAGCAAGGATCCTTTTTTCTAATTTACAAAAACTTTCCCTGCCCCACAGATATTCATTACATTGGCACTCCTAAATTTTTATACCCGGGGATACGAAAATCACTTCTCTCTATGCTCAACATTGTACTATTTGGCCCTCCTGGCGCAGGAAAGGGCACTCAGTCTCAGAAGATTATCGATCAATTTGGGCTCATTCATCTTTCCACCGGAGACATGCTGCGGGCCGAACGGGCATCAGGATCTGAGCTTGGACAGCGGGTTCAAGCGATCATGGACGCTGGCCAGCTGGTGAGCGACGCGATTGTCATTGAGCTAATTGAGAAGCGCCTGGAGGCGAATCAAGAAGCAAATGGGTTTATTTTCGATGGATTTCCCCGCACCATTCCGCAAGCAGAAGCCTTGGATGCGCTAATGGCCCTTCATGGAACCGCCATTACTTGCATGGTCAGCCTGGAAGTACCTCACGATGAACTGGTAAATCGCCTTGTGCAGCGCGGCAAAGACAGTGGCCGGGCAGATGATAACGAGGAGACCGCTCGCAAGCGAATTGATGTATATAAGGCAGAAACTTCTGTTGTGGCTTCTTATTACGAGCAGCAGGGAAAACTCAATGGCATTCACGGCGTAGGAACGATTCCTGAAGTGGGAGAACGAATCGCTCAGGTTCTTTCGGTCCACGTGGCCTGAATGTCACTTGTTTGTCTTCAGCTCCACAGCAACTGAAGAATAGGTGAAACGCACTTGTTCGGTTGATAGAACGCTGCGCGCTCCTACGTTGCGCGAAAGAAAGAACGGACGCTCACGTCGAACAAATGATGTTAACCCGCAAGCACGCGCTTGATGATGACCTGACTTATGCAGAATAATTTTGTTGACCACGTGCGGATATATTTCCAAAGTGGCAAGGGCGGAAATGGGGTAGTGTCTTGGCGGCGAGAAAAATTCGAACCGCACGGCGGCCCAGATGGAGGCGATGGAGGACGTGGCGGGCACATCATCTTGAGGGGAAACAGTCAGCTCTGGACTTTGCTGGATCTCCGCTACCGAAAATACATCAAAGCAGAACCCGGCCAACCCGGGAGTGGCAGCAATAAAACAGGAAAAAGCGGCAAAGATGAGGTGCTCGATGTGCCTCTGGGCACCGTGGTGCGCGACGCTGAGACCCTGGAGATGATCGGAGAGGTGCTGACAGATGGTCAGGAGATGCTCCTGCTACAAGGTGGCCACGGTGGCAGGGGCAACATCAACTTCAAAACAGCCACTCACCAGGCGCCAGAAGTGGCCACGCCGGGCGGAGATGCCCGTGAATTGGTGGCGATTCTCGAGCTGAAGGTGCTGGCAGATGTAGGCCTGGTAGGGTTTCCCAATGCCGGAAAGTCCACCCTGCTCTCGGTTGTCAGTGCTGCCAAGCCCAAAATTGCTGACTATGCGTTCACGACCCTCGTGCCCAATCTGGGCATTGTGAGTTACAAGGGATTTAGCTCCTTTGTGATGGCAGATATTCCTGGGATCATCGAAGGCGCACACGCAGGACGCGGGCTGGGCACCCAGTTTTTGCGCCACATCGAGCGAAACAGCCTACTCCTTTTTCTTGTGCCCGTGGATGCCGAAGATATTTTGGGCCAATTCCACATTCTCCTGCACGAGCTGGAGCAATTCAATCCCGAACTCATGGACAAACCCCGCCTGCTTGCCCTGAGCAAGTGCGACATGGTGGATGCGGAACTCAAGCTGGAAATCTCCGCGACACTGGGTGATCTGCCTCACGTGTACTTTTCTTCCATTACCCAAGAAGGCTTGGACTTGCTCAAGGACGAAATCTGGAAGCGACTCACAGAGCAGGATGCTGCGACATTTTTGCGCTGAGAACCAGTGATTGGATTGACTTGGATGTCACGCTCCCACGGATTAAGTACAGAGGTTTCGGGCGAACGGCTGTGATTCGTCCCCGCACTTGTTCCTTGCAAACGCGTATCTCAAGTTTTTAAAATCCTTCCTCATCCATGGACTTTCACGATTTTCTGTATCGAAAACGCATTCATGCAGAGGCTTTTCAGCAGGCCCGTTCGGGTGAATACGATGACCTGGCGGCACTCTATCAGGCCGTCGGCGTAAAATCATTCGACCAACAGAAGAAATTTATCTTCAATCCTCTCAGAAAAATATTTCCTTTACCTGAGGCCCTTGTGATTGCGCCTAGTTCGAAAGCCTCGGGCTCTGCCCATCCCAGCGCCGACTCACTCGGCACCGACTCTCAGACTGCGCCGCGAGACGGTTTTCCCTTCCCACCTGAATCGTCCCCAAAGGCCGCTCCCCTACAGCTCAAGCGCCATTTGCCTTTGAACAAAAAAAGGTAACGCGGAAGCGCTTCTCTGTTCTAATTTTCAGCGCTATGATTTCACGCCTTGCAATCTGTCTTGATAGAACTTCGCAAAGATTTGTCTTAGAAATTGTCAATTAATACCAACAGAGATGATTACGACTGAATGTTGAGGGGTCTTCGGAAAGAGGCCTGAAGGCTATGCCTGCGGTAGCAATTCTCATGACCCTGTCGCCGGCTGACATAGGATTTGCGCCTTATTTTCTCGAATGATTTTGATTCCAGCAAATAGAGGTTCACCCACCACCTTGGGATGACTGATCACGATATTGATTTCCTTCTGGACGAGTGTAAGTGGCTTTTTTTTGATCTTTTGAATGGCATGACGGCGTTGGGGTGAGTATGGTCTATGACCAGAATGCCCAGGTCTCCTGATGCTGATCATGGGTTCTGGTTTATGGGATATCCCCAGCTTTTCCAGAGCCTCTTCCAGCACTGGACTCAGTGAATGTAGCCATTTGCTTACTTTGGTTTGAGAAAGGTCTCCAAAATGACCGTGACAGGTCTGATTGGGGTTTTCTTGGAGATAACTCAGCATGAACTCCAACTTGCGATCATCACCTCTGGCAGGCAGCTGCGAGACTGTTCGCGGTAGCGCAAACGGTGCCTGTGAACGTTTTTCAGGGGGAATAGCAGCTTTTTTCGCACCAGGGGTGAGAACATTTCCATCATGGTGCTGTGCCCTCCTTAATCTACGCCTTTGTCACGCAATCGAGATAATCCTTACAATATTTGTGACCAAAGATAACAATATAAGTTGGATTGCGTGAATTTGTGGCCTTGAGTACTCGTTGACTGACTGCATTATTGCCAAGCAAAAGCCAAGTAAATGGCACTTGTTGCATGTGGAGTCCAGTCACCACAAATAAAACGGGGCGCTTCCGAAAAGCCTTATGAGTAGGATTTACCGATATTCATCATATCCATGAAAAAGAACATTTTTCGTTCTGCTTTGCTTCTTTTCTTATGTGTTTTCGTTTGTAGTTCTTGTCAGCCAGAAGAGGTCAAACCCGATTGCGAAATCCGCAACTATGGAACAATAACCATCTCAAATAGCTCCAGCAACCCGTATGATATTTTCGTTGATGGTGTTTTCCAACAACAACTTGGAGGAGGCAGGATTTCAGGCGACATCCGAATCAACGGAGGCAATGATCGCTCACTTTATGCAAAGCAAGTAAGCGGATTTGTGTTATTTCCAACAGAAAAGTCCACCACATTTAATGTTGTGAGTTGCTCTAGCTACACTTGGCAAATACCCTGACCAAAACTGGTTAGGCATTTCTTTTCTGAGCGAACTGAGCTCTGGAAGGGCACAATTTGAGGAGTGAACCTAGTGCTCTGTCAAGTGGAAAATAATAGGTACACAGTAGTAGATTTTTTCGTGGCCCAATGCGGAAAACCCGAGCCTGATGAACTATGTGAGGGTTTTTCAATGCAGAGATGCGGAAAAGACGCTGCCCTGATCGGAGCCGAAGGGACGTAGCGATCACCCATTATGAGGGATTTGACAGAGCACTAGGAGTCTGTGGGTAGTTTGAGGGCGTACAGTCGTTGAAAGAGTGGATGAAAATAGTTGACACAGGCGTACTAGGGATTGGCCGAGCACATCCACAAGCCACAGCAAGATGCCCGCCACGATGCCACTTTTGAGTCGCACTAATATACGTAGCCTTTGAGCTTGTCGGTCCAGTACACACGATGTGTGCGGCGATTGAAATCAAATTGTTCTTTGATCACAAAGGCACGATACCAGCCAAGAAGCGTTGCAATGAGGTCGGAGGCCATAAAAAATACCCCAAAAATACCAAAGGCCGCAGAATGGCGTGCCCCTTGACCTTCCGCAGCAAGGCGTTGAGCCATCCAAATCCGCCTAAGGCCAGTACAGAAAAGGTGAGCACAAAGTTGACGCCATTGCAAGATAGCCAAAGCGGGTGTGCGATTGGAAATACGCTTTGCCGCGAGCATACTTGCTTGCCGTCCACCTCGCCCCGGCGAGTTCGGCAAGAACGGTGTGAGTATGAGCGCGGAGATTGAGCCAAGTCAGGATTCAATCAAGCGCCTGACCCATGAGCATGAGACCCAACAGGTGGAGTCGAATCGTGAAAGCTCTCACAACCCAGGAGATTGAATCTCCGAAGACTAGGAAAACTCATGAGGCAGGGGGGCTCATGCCCGATCAGGTGACAGGTGCTAGGGGGACAAAGAACAAATTATGAGGCAATCATTAGCCCCATTATACGCTAGGTCGCAGAAACGGTGAGTTCGACTCGGCGATTTACCCGGCGACCAGTCGGAGTGTCGTTGGGCGCAATAGGATTGGCTTCCCCCAATCCTTCATATCGAAGGCGTGACCGCTCAACACCTTTGGATATCAGGTAATCGTGTACGGATTTGGCACGCCCTCGTGAGAGAGCGAGGTTAACCTGATCATCTCCGACAGAATCGGTGTAGCCCGTGATGCTGAGTTGGATTTTGGGATACTTTTGGAGCAAAGGAACGATCTCCCTGGAGAGGTAGTCCAGAGAAGATGGGCTGAGCTGAGCCGTTCCAAAAGAGAACTCAATCGGTGCAAAGTCGAGTGTGAGGCTTTCTTCTTTGAGTGGCTCCGGAGACTGTTCCAATTTTGCCACGAGTTCCTCTAGGGACAGCCGTTCAGAAAGTCGATTGTCGTGGAAGTTAAATTGGCTTTGTGTTCGAAACAGCAGCAGTTCGCCGACATTTTCGCAGTTGCTGGCATACCATTTCCCTTTGAGCGACTCGTTTTGCTGGTCATACTGAAGCTGGCCGTACTTTTTGCACCATTTGTAGCCGAGGTAGTTTTTTTGGCGATACACCTTGATTTCTTCAAAATTGAGCGTATTTCCGGAAATGATGGCTTGAATCCGGATGACGCCGAAAGCCTTGTCTTCAGGCACTTCTATGCGAGAATAGCCCACCAATCTGCCTTTTTCAACTTCAGCAAACCGCAGCGTAAAAGCGTAGCTTGGCATAAGCGGATTGTCGGGCTGGGTGATTACGCCCTGCCAATTGCCCATAAACTGCCCGGGGGTCCATTTCTGCTCTGAAACTTCGGCGTAGGATTCAAGCGGGACATTCTGAATCTGGCTCAAAGCAATCACCTCTAGCTGATTGAGTGGGCGATGATACATCGCAATGTCGTCAATCAGCCCAGTAAATCCTCCCCAAAAGTAGGGGTGTTGGCCAAGGTAAATATCTTTTGTGCCTCCAGGGCTTTTGGAGGCTGTTTTCCATGATTTGTCCAGCGCACCGTTCACGTAGAGTTGAAGCTGCCTGGCATCTTTGACGAGGGCTATATGATACCACTCTGAGGAAGACCAGTTGCGAAAATGTCCTTCTGGAAAGCCTCCTTCAAAGCCATCAAACACCACGAGGGGACTTTTCATGCTACTCCACCGAATACCGAAATCATTTTCCTTGAGAAGAAGGCATCCCTGGTTGTCGTCTCGGGGCTTGATCCAGAGCGAGAGGGTATAACCTTCCTGCCCACTGGGATCAAGATCAAGCACAGGGGAGTAGGGAATACGTAAATGGTTTTTGATACCGTCAAACGCCCATGCAGACGATTCATCTCCAAACCGATTCGAAACGCGCTGAGGGCCGGCAGGAATCACTGCGGGCGCTCCCGGGACCATGCTACTAAGTTCGCTCTGATTGAAAGCATAATAGGCCACAAGCCCTTTGGCCAGATCGATCTCCATCGATTGGCTCTTCAGATAGTTACCTGTGAAAAACGAGAGTAGCAAAATGTGCAAAACAATGAGTCTAGAATACATCATATCTTGGCTTTGGGGGACAATGCAGGGCTGCTCAAGCCAAAGACGAGACTTGAGCTGTTGGAAAAAGAGAAATTCCGTCTAGGTGCAAGCAACTTGACAGATTGAAGAAGGGAGCAAGGTGCTTACGTCGTGGTAAGGGCCGTCTCTGTTTCCACAAAGACGTCTTCGCCAGTTTTGGAAGCGATGTACACAGTCCCGATCGCGATGCCACCTTTGCTTAGGATATCGGCCAGGTTGTATAGAATCGCAACAGTGCTGAACTCCAACGTCCCTTCTAGCACATTGCCGGGCACAGTCATGTAGCCTAGCGGATAAATACTCCACGAGCCAGCCAGCAAAAGCGTCAAGCCTAAATAACCTTTCCGCATAATAGGATTGACACCAGGCTTTCCAACAAGTGTGTATCCCTCGCCCATGATCATGCCGATGAGCGCAGCAAACCCGAGAGAGCCTACGAAGCCCCAGGTTTGTGAATTTTCGGGATAAAGCGCCTCTCCGATATATCCCCAAAAAATCATCCACAAGCCAGCAATGAAAAGCCGGACTGGCATCCAACGCCTTGCTCCCAAGGGTTTAAGGACATAGTAAAACGTCATGGCAGCCAGTGGCACTGTGATGAACCAATCCACAAATCGAAACTCAACGGGATTGGTCTCGGTCACCACCCAATAGTTCCAGCGAAAAAGGGTTGTGATCGCAGAAATCAGTGCTATCACGGTACTCAGTACGATGGGGAGTTTCCAGTGGCCTGGAATACTCCGCATTTGGACCAGTATAAAAATTGAAATCGCCAACAGCGAAAAGGCAGCAAGTAAGAATGAGGTTGAAACCAAATCTCCGATTTGCATGAAGGAGTCTGGGTTGCGAGAAATGTCAGTTTGGTTTTCCATTTACTTTGAGACTTGTGCTAAATGAGAGATTTTCTCAGTTCGATCGCAAATTGCCAACTTCTAAGCAATGGATTGCAAAAAGGTTCCCAAAGTGTGGGTTAGTCTGCCTAAATGGTCAAATCTTCAGGATGAGTTGGGATACGGAAGAAGAACCGAGCGATTCAGTAATGGGTCTTGGGCAACATTCCCTCCCGAAAAGGGTAGCTGCGCAGGGCCGTTGGGGCGCGAAGATTTCTTTTGACATCCTTTAGTCTTTTTGGAAAAAATTCCAGTCATTACCACATGTTCAACCCAAACAAGTTAATCATGACGAATTTTCCGGCTTTTTAAACGAGATTGGTTCTCTCTCTCACCTTTCGAGACCTCCGGGTTGAAGCAGACGAGTATAGCGAGCACGCCAAAGGGAAATTTTTGGTCTATGCCTATGAAGGAACCTTTTGGATTGATCTAAACGGATGCGTGCCTTCTGGCTGGAATAACTGGTGCGGTGTACACACGAACAGGGGGTGCAGAATTGTTGGTTCTATTTGCTTGCAGAGGGGGGAGTCGGCACCAGTGATAACAACGAAGCCTACAACATTCAGGGAGTCGGCATTGACGATGAAGCATTGATTGCGTATTGGAACCACACCAACATTCTCCAAACTGGGTCCCAGTATGCCGACCCCCGAGCGGGGTCCATTGCAGCTGCTACCTTGCTTTACGGCCCTTGCTCCCAACAAGAGATTCAAACCACCAATGCTTGGGCCGCAGTGGGTGTGGGGGCTCAGAGCACCTGTGCCACACTAATCAACATATTATATAGCTAGTGGTAACCGGAACTGGCGGACATTATGCACAAATTAACGTTACAAACAACTCCGCACAAGGAGGCCAACCGGATTGCCCGACAGTGATACATATTCCAACTGATCAAGATATGGAAATATCTGCCACTTGGTTTGACCTGTGTTGCCCAAGCATTGGTTCAGGGAGGCGTTTCGTGTGGGCACCTCTCGTACCAGGGAGTACAGCTTTCATTTCGCAGCTGGCTGCACAGGCAAACATTGCCTCTGGGACAATATTTTTTCAGAGCACAAGTCATCAAGGTTACCCTTGCTTATAAACGCTGGAAAGATGAATTTTTCACAAAAAACACGTTGAAAGATGAAAACGTACAGGCTATCCTTTTTGATTTTTCTCTTGTCGCTCCTGCTAGCTTGTCACGAATCAGGAAAATCAGCTCCTTCGGCCAGAGGGGCTTGTTTCATACCCTAAATCAACGGCTTGGGGAGCGACTTTTTCTGACTATCTACGCCTTTGTCACGCAATCGAGATAATCCTTGATAAGTCTGGTAGCAAAATCTGATGTAATCCAGCCTATGAGTTATGTATGGCAGCTGGCTTTATATTCAATTGAACATCCCTTTTCGATGTTTGATTCCAGCGATCCTGGGCATGACAGACAAACGTGGGAATCCCGTTGATTTTCGGTTCAGTATTTCCCTGATGACTAAACGCAATGGAGTTTCTGGTGACACCAGAAGAAGATCAGTGCTGCATCCCCTTTCGGAGCAGATGTTTTGGGGTTCTCGCGCTTGTCTTAAGATATTCCTAAGTGCATTCGCACATCTCCCTTATTTGCCATACTTGTCTATGTGAATCTTCCATCGATTGTGCTACTTTGAGGTAATTTCTGGGAGTCAGAAAGCATTATTTTTTTGCATCTATGAATCCATACACGCAGCCCATGCTCCGAGAGGGCGCATTGGCGGACAAAGTCATTGTCGTCACGGGCGGAGGCTCAGGCTTGGGGCGCTCTATGAGCGCTTATTTTTTGCAATTAGGCGCAAAGGTCGTCATTGCGAGTCGAAGCTTTGACCGCTTGGCGGAAGCCGCTAAAGAGTTGGCCGCGGAAACAGGTGGGCAGGTGTTGCCAGTGGCTTGCGATGTGCGGAATTATGAGATGGTAGAGGACTTGCTGGATCAGAGTGTGAACCATTTTGGGCGGGTAGATGTGCTGGTCAACAATGCAGCAGGAAACTTCATTGCGCCCACAGAGCGACTCAGCCATCGAGCCTTCGATGCCGTGGTGGATATTGTCCTGAAGGGGAGTTACAATTGTTCGCTGGCCTTTGGAAAATACTGGATCGATCGCGGAATCAAGGGTAACATTCTCAGTATCACCACAACCTATGCCTGGACTGGCTCAGCCTACGTGGTGCCATCAGCTTGCGGCAAAGCCGGAGTTCTGGCGCTCACGCGATCGCTGGCAGTGGAGTGGGGTCGTAAGTATGGGATCCGATGCAATGCCATAGCCCCTGGACCTTTTCCCACTCCTGGTGCATTTGAACGGCTCTTTCCAGCGCCGCTACAGGAGGCGACAGGCATTGATCCGATTGGGCGGGTGCCTCTCGGCAGGGTAGGAGAGCATCAGGAGCTGGCCAATCTGGCAGCATATCTCGTGTCGGATTTCTCTGCCTATGTCAACGGGGAAGTCGTGACCATTGATGGCGGAGAATGGCTGGGGGAAGCAGGAGAATTCTCGATGATGCACAGGGTGCCAGATGAAATGTGGGATGCGCTCCTGGAGCGAGGCAAACAAGTCAAGACCTAAGTCGGAAGGACTTCTCTCAGGACAATTTCTCCATGGCGTGGCGCATTCCTCCACACCCTGCGGGGCTAAAAATGGATATTTTTTTGCTTGCAAATCCCTTCTACCTTTTTTCTCTCTCTCCAATGAGCAACATCACGGAAGCGGCGCAACTCATCGACCGGCTTGGACTACAGCCTCACCCGGAAGGAGGCTGGTATGCGGAGTGTTACCGCTCGGCAGACATATTGCGGCAGACCAGCTTAGCTGCGCGTTATCAGGGCGATCGATCGGTTGTGACAGGCATTTATTTCTTGCTCACGTCGGAGAGCTTTTCGGCCTTTCATCGACTTCAAAGTGACGAAGGCTGGCACTTCTACGCTGGAAATGAGCTTTCGGTGTATGTGATCAGTCCCAAAGGCGAGCTGACGGTCCATCAAATGGGTAGTCGAATAGAGGCGGGAGACACCTACCAGGCGTGGGTTCCAGCGGGAAGCTGGTTTGGATCTCGCGTGGCGCAACCCGGAGCGTGGGCCTTGGTCGGATGTACGGTTGCTCCAGGGTTTGATTTTGAAGACTTTGAGATGGCCCGGAGAGAGGATCTTCTGAGAAAGTTTCCCGATCATGCGGACATCATCCAAGCGCTGACAAGATCTTGACTCCCTTCGTGTTGATGCGAAGAAAAAGGTGGCAACGACAGAATCTTTTGCAGTGCCAACATTTTTATTTTCTTGACTTCTCCTTCACATTTAGATGAAATGGCGATGGCAAATTTGTAAGGTAAGGTTAGGATTCCTTCTCAAAGGTTCTTTCTGCTTCTTCATTCACATCGCTGATAGCCGGAGAAACTTTCTTCGGCTTTCGGCGTTCAGGGACTGAATTACGTGTAGGAAGGCTTTTAAGCCAATTCCCTGTCGATTTCAACCATGATATACCAAATATTACAGCGCCTTGTACTCATCGTCATCTTTGCTCTTCTCCTGGCAGTCATCCTCTCCCCTGCTCCTTTTTAACTTCGAATATCTGAGAAAAGGTCTCTTGTTAAGTTCTTCCGGCTGGAGACCGTTCTGCCCGACTCGGGATATTCAACTTTCCCGCTACCTCCTACCCTTTTAATTTCGAGTACAGCATGGTTGTTTGTAGTTCCACTACCTCTGCTGCCCTATTGGGAAGTATTGGCGAAAAGGGCGAGCTTTGAAGCAAATTCATCGGACTATGCTAGTGGAACTTATTGGTTTTACCGCTGCCATTCTCACCACGGTAGCCTATCTACCTCAAGTAATCAAGACTTGGAAGAGCAAATCTGCCAAAGATCTATCCCTTGGACTCTTTGGTATTCTCACGGCGGGTGTGATCCTATGGCTTACATATGGTATTTTAACAAACAATGGCCCGATCATAGCAGCGAATGCCATAACACTTTTCCTTACAGGGTCAATGCTGGTATTTAAAATTAAATACAGATAAGTACCACAATAAAGATGAATAGGAGAGTAAGCACAGAAGAAGCGTTCTTCCACTGAGACCTTGCATTCCCAATGGCTGCGGGCTTCATCCCTGATTTCGAGATCCAGCTGTTAGAGTAGCCATTCCAGATAGAAGAATGGACTGGGAGAAATCAAGCAAGAGATGCCTTGAGCTGGCATCCTGCGCAGGGAATCCAAGTGCTCCGTGGATGGTAAACCGTGCAGAGAAGGGATCAGAAGTGATTTTTAATGCCCCTGAATCCTTTACTATTCGACTCAAAAAGGCTATTCTAAATAACAATATTCCAAGTATTGGACGAATCGTATTTATTTTCTTCGTGTCCCATTGCTTGAATAGTCTATGTTTTTGATTTAATCCTTACCAATCAATCAGGAAATGGCTATATTTAGAGTCCTCGTTGAGAAAGATGTATCTCATCTCGTTCTTTCCCAATTCCTAAACCACCTTAGACACATTCACCAAGTAAAACTTATGCAACGTAAATTACCCTTCTTACTGGGGATATTCCTCTTGGGACTACTTGTTCCGGGACAATCCCAGACCTTTCTCATCAATGAAAACTTCAGCACAGCCACTGACAGCACCCCTCCTTCTGGCTGGACGAACAACGCCATCACGGGTCTTGTCAATGAAAAATGGCGATTTGACAATCCTGGAAGCAGGGCCCTCAATGCCCCGATTAGTTCTCCTGCTGCCATTTTCGATAGTGATTTCTTCCTGGGACCAGGTGGTTCAGAGGACGTGGCATTAGAGTCCCCGGTCTTCAACGCAGCCGCTACCGGAGCTGCCGTCATACTGTTAGAATTTGATCATTATTTCATGGGAGGAGCCGGCGGAGCTTATGCAGTAGAAGTGTTCGATGGGACAACCTGGACCAGCGTGATGACTGGTACGGCTACTACAGCCAACCCTGCTTCGGTCTCCATCAACATTGGTCCTCAGGTAGCTAGCGTTACCAATGCACAAGTCAGATTTCGCTGGACAGGCAATTACTCTTGGTATTGGATTGTGGACAATGTGGTCGTCTTTACTCCTTTAGCAGTCGATGTATCACCCGCTGCTCTCGTGGCACCTGTGCTACCTAAGTGCCTGGGCACAAGCGAGACGGTGACTGTCAATGTGCAAAACGTGGGAGGTGCTACGATTGATTTTGCTGCCAATCCGACTACTGTCGCAGCCAACATTTCACTTTCTGGGGTGGTCCAGTCCTTTTCTACGGTCGTGTCCACCGGGACATTGGCAGTAGGAGCTACCCTTCCTGTGGTGGTCACCACGGCCGCAGACTTCTCTACTCCTGGTACCTATCAAATCCAGCTCATCACCACTGCAACTGGCG
>DAITMB010000003.1:63971-85681 GCA_036835375.1 Bacteroidota bacterium | reverse complement strand
GCTCAGAAAACTGAATTGGAAAAGATACGAGGTTCAGCAGCGGCTCTTCTCTCCCGGACCCACACACAAGGTGTATTGCCCCATCGCAGAGAAAGAGTTTGACGCTTTTCTGAAGATTAAGCACGAGCTCAAAACGCCTTCTAATGGGGCTAGTAGGCGCATGCGTCTTGTCTGGTTGTACCTCACGAAGGAGCTGAAAATATTGAAACATCCAGTCAAAGTGCTCCACATTGCGCCAGAGCTTGCTTATTTCCCCATCTTGAAGGGAGCCAAAAACCTCGCGTATCACCCTGGCGACAAAATGGTGGACGGCTATTCTAATCAGCAGGGAGTGCAAAACATAGATTTGACAGCGCTTACCTTCCCAGATGAAACTTTTGATGTGGTGATATGCAATCACGTCCTGGAGCACATTCCCGATGATCGTCAAGCCATGAAAGAAATGTTTCGTGCCCTGAAATCGGGTGGCACTGGCGTGATCACTGTCCCGATCGACGAACAGATTGCCAGCACTTACGAAGATTTTTCCATTACTTCACCCAAGGACAGAAAGCAGCACTTTGGGCAGTGGGACCATGTCCGCTTTTACGGATTGGACATCGAATCGAGATTGGAAGAGGTCGGATTTGAAGTAGAGATGTGCAGATATGGCGCGACATTTTCCAAGGAAGATTATGCCAAATACGGACTTTGTGACGATCTGATCGTGGTGGCAAAGAAGCCCTAGCGACATATCGCAGGGGAAGTGGGTGAGTGTGCAGTCGTTGTCTGGCTTTAGTTTCTGATGCAGGACCATTGCACCATAGGGAAGATCCAAGCACACATATTCCGCGCTGCTCGTCGCCCCACGCAAACCCCTATCACTCATGAATCGCTATCTGACTGAATTCATCGGCACCTTTTTCTGGGTTCTCACCATTGGGCTGGCTGGAAGCCACGGCGACCGATTTGCGCCCATCGCGGGCGGAGCCATGTTAATCGCACTGACTTTTCTCGGCATGAAAAGCTCTGGTGCACACTACAACCCCGGGGTGTCGCTGGCACTGTTTATCCAGCAGAAGCTCAGCGCCAAAGATCTTGGACTCTATGCGTTGGCGCAACTTCTGGCTGCTTTTATGGCCGCGGGATTGGTCCTTGTACTCTCTTTGGACGATAGCTATGTGTTCGAATTCAGGCCTGGCAGAGGAGATTTTCCTTTTCAAGCGCTAATCATAGAGATGCTACTGAGTTTCGTGTTGGTGCTGACTTATCTGGTCACGGCACAGTCCAAGGCGACAGAGGGCAATGAGTTTTATGGTCTGGCGATCGGGATGGTCTATATGGCAATCCTTTTTATAGGAGGTCCCATTTCTGGGGGGGCTTATCACCTAGGAATCGGGGGTGCAGCCAATGTCTTGGCGATGCGATTTGACTTAATATGGATCTACACCCTCGGGCCTCTGGCAGGGAGTGTCATGGCAGGGTATGCGATGCGCCTGTATCCTTGAGGAAACAGGTTTCATGAGAGCGCCTCACAGGCATCCAGCCGTTCATTTGACTTGATGCATTCACCTTCGGGCTGGCATCAAATATCAAACGTTCGCTTTTGGGATTGGGGCAAACCTTGATCAGTATGGCACAGACCGAGTCTTTAAGCCCAATTACGGCGCCTTCGTGAGGTGGGAGTTTCGGTGATTGCTGCATCACCATAGCCAGATGGATGCGACCGATGGGGAGTCGTTCGCTTTGAGCAGATCAAGTTAGCATTGGCTCAGGCAACCATTCTGTCTATGATTTTGGGCTAGCAGTAGGAGGGAAAGACGGGTAAATGTGAAGAAACCTGAGATTTTTGAGCAAATTAGAGGGCGCTTTCGTGCTTGGCTTCATTGATCACATATCGTAGTCATCCGCATCTCGTTGTTTGTATTCGGCTCATCAATTACTCCTCCCTTTCATGTCTGCCCTTCTTTGGATTGTGGTTTTATTGGGAACTTTGGTCTCACTCACCGTTGCTGCGGACTATTTCATCAAGGCTGCGGAGAGAATAGGCGTCGCCCTGAAAGTGGAACCTTTTGTCATAGGACTGACCCTCATCGCCGTCGGGACTTCGTTGCCTGAGTTAATTACTTCTATCGTTGCAGTCACCCTGGAGGAGGCTTCTACCGACATCGTGCTAGGCAATGTCGTGGGATCGAATATCGCAAACCTCTGCTTGGTGCTCGGTGTGGTAGCAGTAGCCTCTCGCCCGATTCAATTGTCATTTGATGTGCTCAAGGTTGACTTGCCGATCCTGATTGGTTCTACAGCTATGCTGTTTTTGGCTGTTCATGACCAAGAGTTCAGCCTTTTTGAAGCCATTGTGTTTTTGTTGGGACTCGTGATGTACATAACATATGTCTTTGTGCAAGGCAAAGAAACACCCAATCTGCAGGATGTGGATTTCACCAACACCATCCAGGAAGATCTGCAAATCGAGCGCCGGCTCACATGGAAAGAGCCGTTGATGCTGTTCGTTAGCGCAGCAGTGATTTATTTGTCCGCTCATTACAGCGTGAACGCCATCGTGACGCTAAGCAAGATACTCCAGATCGGAGAAGGATTTATTGCCCTCACTGCCTTAGCCATTGGGACTTCTTTGCCTGAGCTGGTCGTGTCGATCGTGGCAATTCGAACGGGCAACAGCGAAATTGCCGTCGGGAACGTGCTGGGTTCTAATGTCTTCAATGTGTTTGGCGTGATGGGAGTCCCCCGTTTATTCGGGAAAGTCACCATTTCAAATTCTCCAGACATTGAGTTTAGCCTGATCACACTAATCGGAGTAACCCTGCTAGGCGTGTTCATCCTTCAGGACAAGCGGGTCGGTCGCTGGGAGGGATGGATGTTGATCTTAATCTATGTGCTATTTTTAGGCAATCTCATCGCGATTCAGCCCGCGGTAGGCTAGGAACTTATTAGTCGCGTCCCCCAGTCAGATCAGGCTTAGGCACCTTGACTTGGTCCGACACGAGAAAGGCTCCGGGAAAGAACCCACGAACTTCCCTCAGAAACATCATGGCTTCGTCCCGGTCGAGGAAGTCACCGAGCCTCACCACATAGTTGGGAGACACGAATTCCAAATAACTGGAAGTATTGGGGAATGCACCCAGAGACCGTCGTTTTGCGTCCCAAGCCTGCTGCCGTGCGGTACCTGCGTGCACGTGGACCCGGAAGCCCGGAAGTTGATCGATTTGGCGCTTGAGTTCGCGGTCGCGGGCTACAAGTTGCTGTAGGGCAGGGCTGGCATCTACCACGACGCGCTGGCCTCCGTTAAATCTCGGGCCAAGTTCCACAGGTCGTGGAGTTGTCACGGGTTTAGGGCTGAGGGCTTGAGCAGGAATGGGATCCGGCAGACGAAAATCGACGTTCTCACGAAATGCGCTCACGTCTTCTCGTTCGTATTTGTAGTACTGATCTTTGCCCTTTTTCTTGTCTTTGTCCGAATCATCAGGGCCAGTGGGCGAGAAAGTAGCCACGAGGAGAATCAGGAAAGGGCTGAGCAAGTTCATCATCATTCGATAAATAAGGTAGAAGTACCAATGCGGGTGGCTCCCGCAGCAAGGAAGGATTTGGCTTGGTCCAGACTCCGAATGCCGCCAGAGGCTTTGATCTGCACATGGGCAGGAAGTACCTCTCTCATTCGGGAAACTTTGTCTAGCTCGGCACCTATGCCAGCAAAGCCTGTTGATGTCTTTACGAAATCAGCACCTGCTTCCGTACAAATTTCGCAAAATCGATCCAATTCATCAAAAGATAATAAGCCACTTTCGATGATAACTTTGCTTATGGCCCCTCTTCGGTGACACTGCTGCACGAAAGCTTCGATTTCCGCTTTGGTATAGTTCACATCTCCAGAGCGAAAGCGTCCCAGATTCACCACCATGTCAAGCTCTTCTGCACCGATGTCGAGCAAGGTTCTCGCCTCTGTCACTTTCATAGAGGTGAGGTGCATGCCGTGTGGAAATCCTACTACTGAGCACAACCTGACGCTGCTGCCCATCAAGCGGTCTTTGAGTCCCGGTACGTAGCATGGCGGCACGCACACTGCGTAGCTCCCATGCTTGACAGCTTCGTCGCAGAGATGATAAATCTCCGATACGGTAGCTCCCAATCGGAGGATGGTGTAGTCCAAATATTGCTGAATCGGTTTCATATGCGTCGAGAGAGGCGGTCACCTGCGGCAAATAAGGACGCGCAAGTTTCATCAACCAATATAACCCCAATGTCAAGAAATTCCCACTTGCAGGGACTTATCTCAATTATTGGTATATTTCGGCAACAAACGTATTCCAATTTTTCTCAACATGCGAAGCTTTCCTATTTTCGTCTTCTCCGCTCTCCTGAGCGTATGGAGCTGTCAATCATCCGAATCCCAATCTTCTCAAGCAGACGCAACCAGCCAGACAGACGTTCCTGCGGCCCCTCGGCCTCCCCGAGATCAAGTGATAGAAGAGCCCGGCTTCGCCTCGCCAGAGTCTGTGATCGGTGACGGCACATTCTTTTATGTCTCTAATGTGGGCGTAAAGCTTGAGCCGAGTAAAAAAGACGGCGATGGCTATATTTCTCAGCTCGATAGCACTGGCAAAATCATCAACGCCAAATGGATCCAGGGTCTTGATGCGCCCAAAGGATCTGCCATCGTGGACGGGACTTTCTATGTGGCAGACATCGACAAAATCAAGTTTTTCGACCTTTCGACTGGGGAGAAAAAAGGGGAAATCGACTTTAGCTCCGAAGGCGTCGCCTTCCTCAATGACCTCGTGGCGGGCCCTAGTGGTACGCTCTTCGCTTCTGCCACCGACAAATCCCGGATTTATCGGGTCAATCTCGCTGATGGTACTTTTGCCCAGGTAGAGACCGACAAAGGGATTGTGGGTCAAAATGGCTTGTATTTCGATGCTAAGGCCAATCACCTTTATGTCTGCTCCTTCATTGAAGGTAACACTGGCAAAGCTGCTCGCCTTGATCTTTCCCAAAGCCCTGCGGCCGTTACTTCCTACACGGATCACCTCGGCCTACTGGATGGCATCGTGAAAATCGAAAGCTATCTCGTTGTCTCAGATTGGAATACGCAGTCGCTCGTGATTCTCGACTTGGACCAAGCGGGCAAAAAAGTGGGCGAACATCCGATGTCGGTGCGGATTCAGGGCCCCGCAGATTTTTACTATGATGAGCGGACGAAAGAGTTCTGGGTGCCTGGCATGCAAATGAACAAGCTTTTTGTCAAAAGCTCCGCCATCCAATAATTTGGTTTTGGCGAGAGAGTGCTTTTGAAAGAGCCACCCCTTTTACGATCGGGAGTCGAAGATCACTTATTGTTTCTTCGGCTCCCGTGTTTGTTTTCAAAGCATGAAAGAATATTTTCTCTCGCTGTTTCACTACGATTTTTGGGCCAACGGATCCATGATCAATGCCTTTCGCACGCTTCCACAGGAAGACGAAAACGCCTTGCGTTGGCTCCATCACATCGTCAATGCAAAGATCATCTGGCTTGATCGTTCAGCGGGTGTGGCTACAAGTCGCGGGGTATGGCAAATGGGGACCTGGGAGCAACTCTTGCTCGACCATGTAGCGGTTCACAAAGCTTGGCTCCATCTCCTGGGTGAGAGCAACGAAGATCAGTTGTTCGAACTTCGCTCATATGCCAACAGTCGGGGAGATGTCTTTCAGACTCGCCAACTCGATATTCTCACCCATGTGGTCAATCACAGCACCCACCACCGAGCCCAAGTCGCAGCCAGAATCCGCGAAGCTGGTTTCCAGCCGCCCATGACGGATTATGTCTTTTGGTTGCGAACATAGAGACGAAGACTTGCCGTTGATAATTGATATGAAAAAATACAGAAGAATTAAATTTTACGCAGTAAATTAATATTTACTAATTGAAAAATAGAATAGTTAAATCATTTGACGAGCTGACGACGTCTATTTAAAAAAAATCCATTGACTAAAGCATTTAAATCAAGAGACAGCCCACCACGTCTTACGGTAAATACAATCCCCACAAAACGAAAAAGATGCTACCTCATGCCAGAGATAGCATCTTTTTCGTTTGAAGACTTTTGCCTGTATTTCTATGGACTAAGCCGACTCCAAGGCATTGGCACCTGCCACAATTTCCAAAATCTCTTTGGTGATAGAGGCTTGGCGTGCCTTGTTGTAGGAGATCCGAAGTGACTTGAGGAGATCTTCTGCGTTTTCGGTCGCTTTGTCCATGGCAACCATTCTCGCCCCTTGCTCGGCAGCGTTGGATTCTAGCACAGAGCGAAAAACTTGGATCCTCAGCGCCTTTGGGATCAAATCCGTAAGGATTTCCGCCTGACCCGGCTCATAAATATAGTCTGACTTCAGACGGTTCGTTTCGGCGGGTACTCCCTCTGCAAGCGACTCCACGCTGAGCGGCAGGAGTGTTTCGGTGCGGCGGATCTGGGTCATCACGTTTTTGAATTCGTTGTAAACCAGCACTACCTTATCGACCTCGCCACTGAGAAATTTTTCAAAGACCAAATCCACGACCTTGTTGACAGATTCGAAGGAAAGGTTTTGATAAACATCAAAGTTTTTGCCGTTGACATTGAGTCCGCGTTTCCGAAAGAAATCGTAGCCTTTTCGCCCCATGCAAATAAACTGGACCCGGCCATCTTGCAAGTGCTCGGGATGTTCTTCTTGAAGATAGGCAAGGGCAGCTTTGTTGACATTGGTGTTGAATGGTCCTGCAAGACCACGGTTGGAGGACACCAAGACCACCAAGATGTTTTTCACTGTGTCGCGTTGCTCCACCAGTCGGCTGGGAATGTCCTCTGTATTGACGACAGAGACTACGTTGCCGATGATTTCGCGGAGCTTGCTGGCGTAGGGGCGCAACTGCAACATGCGGTCTTGCGCGCGCCGAAGCTTGGCTGCCGCCACCATCTTCATGGCTTTGGTCACCTGCTGGGTGCTCTTGACCGATTTGATGCGGTTCCGTATGTCTTTTAGGTTCGCCATGCCGATATGTTCATTCTACGATCGAGGAAAAGAGGAAAAGGAAGAAGAAAGCTCGCTGAGGACAAAACGTTTCTGGAATCGTTGTATCTACCGTCGCTCCGACAGCTGCGAGCTCCCCCCTTGACTGTGTCCGAATTAGCTGAAGCTCTTGGCGACTTCCTGTGCCACCGAAGCAAGCACACCAATCACTTCGTCATTCCAGGTTTTCTTGCGAATGGCTTGTAGGGTCTCGGAATGATTGATCTCGAGCTCTTGGAGATAGCGCTCTTCAAATTCGCGGACGCGCTCCACAGGCACCGCGTCCACGTAGCCTTTGGTTACAGAGAAAATGGCAGCTACTTGCTTTTCTACTGGCACAGGACTGTACTGAGCTTGGATGAGCAACTGCACGGAGCGCTTGCCACGGTCGAGCTGTCGCTGGGTCGAGCGGTCCAAATCAGAACCAAATCGAGCAAAGGCTTCAAGCTCACGGTACTGCGCCAAGTCGAGCTTGAGCGTACCTGCGACCTTCTTCATCGGACCGATCTGAGCGGCTCCTCCTACCCTCGACACGGAGATACCAACGTTGATCGCCGGGCGTACCCCAGAGTTGAAGAGGTTGGACTCGAGGAAAATCTGCCCGTCCGTGATCGAAATCACATTGGTCGGGATATAAGCAGACACGTCTCCTTCTTGAGTCTCAATGATCGGAAGGGCGGTGAGAGATCCCCCACCTTTGACCATGCTGCGAAACGACTCTGGAAGGTCGTTCATTTTGGTTGCGATGGAATCATCGGCGATGATTTTGGCAGCGCGCTCTAGCAAGCGGGAGTGTAAGTAAAACACGTCACCGGGATAAGCTTCGCGGCCCGGCGGGCGACGAAGGAGCAGCGACACTTCGCGGTACGCCACGGCCTGCTTCGACAAGTCGTCATAAATCGCCAAGGCAGGACGGCCCGTGTCGCGGAAAAATTCGCCAATAGCAGCTCCGGCAAAGGGTGCAAAAAACTGGAGTGGTGCAGGATAGGAGGCAGGTGCCGCGACAATCACCGTGTAGCTCATCGCCCCTGCGTCTTCAAGTGCCTTGACTACCTGGGCCACAGTAGAAGCTTTTTGGCCGATCGCTACATACACGCAGTACACAGGCTCACCACGCTCAGCAAACTCCTTTTGGTTGATGATGGTATCGATGGCGATGGCAGTTTTACCTGTCTGGCGATCACCGATGATGAGCTCTCGCTGTCCACGACCGATTGGGATCATGGAGTCGATCGCCTTGATTCCGGTCTGGAGAGGCTCAGTCACAGGCTGGCGGAAGATGACCCCGGGTGCTTTCCGTTCGTAGGGAGATTCGTAGAGATCACCCAAAATAGGTCCTTTGCCGTCGATGGGCTCTCCGAGCGGGTTGATGACCCGTCCGAGGAGGCCTTCGCCCACTTTGAGGGAAGCGATGGAGCCCGTGCGTCGCACATTATCTCCTTCTTTGATTCCTTCCGAATCGCCGAACAACACCGCTCCGACGTTATCTTCCTCAAGGTTGAGGACGATGCCCCGGAGGCCTGTTTCAAATTCGATCAACTCGCCCGCTTGGACCTTGCTCAGGCCGTAGATGCGCGCGATACCATCCCCAATCTGCAAAACCGTACCGGTTTCTTCGAGTTGAGTAGCGGTTTTAAAATTAGAGAGCTGTTCCCGAAGGATTGCGGATACTTCGTCTGGTCTTACCGCTGCCATATCTGTGACGTTGAGTTGAGGGTGTGTTTGATGAAAAAGGCAGAAAGGAAAAATAGTCCGAAATGCGATGGGGGGAGGGAAAAAGGAACATGCTTCGCATCACTATTCTTCTTATTCAGCCAACGTAGGGGACAAAGAGGCGGGGCGAGTCGGGGAAACACCTCCGCAGGGATATTCAAATAGGTCGGAATAATTTCCGGCCTTATTTCAATTCTTGTTTGAGTCTTCGGAGGGCGCTGCTCACACTTCCGTCGAAGAGGGAGTCACCGACTTTCAATTTGAATCCTCCGATGAGGTCTGGATTGAGCATAGTGGTCACTTCGAGAGTTTTGCCGAAGTTTTTCTCCATTGTGGACTTGATCGAAGCAATGGTCTCAGGGGTGAGTGGGGTGGCCGAAGTAATAACACCACGCTGGATACCTTTTACTTCGTCATACATCCCCAGAAAGGAAGAAGCTACCTGGACTAGATACTTTTCCCTCCCCTTTTGAGTGACCATTTGTACCACAAGCGGGACCAGTTTTGTCCGGAACTTACCTTGGAACACCAAGTCGATCACTTGCTGCTTCTTGCTGGTGCCAATAATGGGGCTGCGCAACATGCCGAGAAAATCAGGATTTTCCTCACACACATCATGAATGAGTTGGAAGTCGGCCTTCGCTGCTTCTAATTCCTGCTTTTCTTGAGCCAGGGAGAACGCCGATTTGGCGTAGCGGTATCCAATGCGATCCTCTACCATACTGGAGGCGGATTCAGGAAGCGTAGCTTCCTAGTTGTTGTTAAGATCTGAAATGAGGGACTTAGCAAAATCCACCTGTGTGGCCGTATTTTCGAACTGCTTGCGAAGCAGTTTTTCAGCGATTTCGACGGCCAAAGTAGCTGAGGTCGTCTTGATCTCCTGAATGGCCGAAAGCTTTTCAGCTTCGATCTGTGCTTTTGCTTTTTCACGTTCGGCAGCGCCTGCCTTTTGTGCCTCTTTGCGTGCTTCACTCACAATTTGGTCACGCATTTGAGCAGCTTCCTTAAGCATGTTGTCGCGTTCGGCGCGGGCCTCTTGGAGCAAGGCCTCATTGTCAGCACGAAGCCGGGTCATTTCGGTGCGGGCTTGATCGGCCTGCTTTAGGGCTTCAGAAATACGTGTTTCTCTTTCGCCCAATGCGTTGAGAATAGGCTTCCACGCAAAGCGGCGAAGCAGAGCAAAGAAGATCAGGAAAATGACGGTAGTCCAGAAGAACAGGCCGAACGTAGGGGTAATGATCATCGCAAATGATGGTTATTCCTGTGAATGATGAGGAGCGAGTCAAAGTTGCCAAGAGAAGGAGAAAGGGTGACCGAGCATTCCTCGTGTCAGCCCTTTCTGTTCCTTACAATACGGCCAGCAGACAGATCACCTCGCCGAAGAGGGCAACCCCCTCGATGAAGGCTGCGGTCAGGATCATCGCGCCGCGAATGTCGCCAGCGGCTTCTGGTTGGCGAGCGATAGACTCAACCGAACTAGCAGCCAGACGACCGATGCCAATGCCGGCACCGATGGCGGCCAACCCTGCGCCAATGCCGGCGCCCATTACTCCGAAATCCATAACAATGGTGGATTATATGTGAAAAAAGTGAACGCTCGTGAATCCTGCGTGTCGGTCCTCATCGGAGGCATGGGCAGTGCAGGTGTAAATCAATGATGATGCTCCTCGTGGGTCTCCATGGCCATGCCAATAAAGACCGCTGTGAGAAGCGTGAAAATGAACGGTTGAATGATGGCGACGATCATTTCTAGGGCAAAAATGACCAGCGTAAAGAGGACCGATAGGGGCATGATGCCCAAGCCACCTGCCAAGCTGCTACCATTATTTCCCATGATGAAGATCAGGGATACCAGTCCCAGTACCATGAAGTGTCCCGCGGTGATGTTGGCGAAGAGACGCACAGCCAAGGCGAAGGGCTTCGTAAACAGTCCGATGAACTCGACCAATGGCATCAGCGGAATTCCAAATTTCAGCCACCACGGCACCCCAGGGGTGTTGAAAATGTGCTTCCAGTGGTCCTTAGAGCCGTTGAACTGCGTGATCACAAAAGTGAGTGTAGCGAGCGCAGCGGTGACGGAGATGTTGCCTGCAATGTTAGAATTGAATGGCAACAGACCAAACAAGTTCGAGAACCAGATGAAGAAGAACAACGTGAGTAAATAGGGGAGGAAAGTCATGGCTTTGGCACCCAAGTAGGGCCTAGCGACTTCATCTCTTACAAACACGATGATGGTTTCCATGAGAGATTGTAGTCCCTTGGGAGCTTCTCCTTCGCGGCGGGTGTATGCTTTGGCTACAGAAGTAAAAAGCACAAGCATCAATAGCCCGATAAGTATCATGTGCAGCGCCGTTTTGGTGATCGACAAATCGATCACAGTACCGCTTTGACGGGTATTTTCTTGTTCGAAAGCGGCCCAATCACTCACATGTGCGTGGCCATGCTCATCAAGCAAATCTGTTGTCTCTACTCCTTCATGGAGCTTCAGCACAGAGGTGCCGTGGGGGAGGTATCCTTTGGCTAGCAGGGCTTGCGTGCTACTGGCAAATACAATTCCAGCTTCTGTGTCATACAGCAACCATGGTAGATGCAATGCAATGGGCACGAAGTTGGTGTTTCCATGATCATCTTTTCCGGCTGGAATGTCGGTAATATGCCAGTCATGAGAGTCCAAAATGTGCTCTAGCATCACCTCAGAGATGTTTATCTCTTCTCCGTGACCTCCATGCTCCTCGTGGGAAGCATCAGATTCCGAGTGCTGAGGTTCGTCCAAATGGGCGGGGTCATTTTGTGCATGAATCCCCAAACTTCCGAGCAAAAACAGGGCTGAGATCAACCACTTTTTCCCTGGCATATATTAAGGTTGCTTGATATCTTCAGAATGCGGGCGCAATTTACGGATAAGCCCGAAAACTTCAAATGAGGTAAATACCATATAAGCCAACATGAAAGAACCCACATACTCTGCTTGGAGTGCCGGAAACCGGAGCGCAACCACCACAATGGTGAGTAAGCCCACAATCATCTTGGCCACCATGCCCATAAGCAGGAGTCCGATGAAAGTATTGGTACTTTTATGAAGGCCAGAAGAAGTGACCGAGTAGGCCAAAATCGTGGTCGAATAGGACACAAGAATGGCTACCATCGAAGCCAGGAAGCTTCGCTCTGGTGCGAGAAAATGCAAAAAGGCATAGCTCAACCCTACCAATCCAATTGCGACGGCAGCAGTGAGGAGGACAAAAGGGAGAATGCGCACAAAGGGGGTTATTTGGAGAGGGTTCGGATCATGAGAAAGACTACTGCTGCACACCCTACTAATGAAAATCCAAGGGTAAACCAAGGTCTAGAGGGGGCCAACCATTCGTCAATCAAATAGCCCGCTCCTACGCATACAAGCATGCAGGCCAGGATTTCAAAACCCAAGCCTGCATATCGAAGGTAGGAGAAAGACTGTTTTCGCTTATCCTCCTTGTCTGGAGAAGGCATCAGTTGGCTTTAGCGATCTTGGGAGCCAAAGGAGCTTCTTTTCCATTGTGGGAAGGGGAAGAACTAGATTGAGCCAGCAGATCTTTAGCTCGCTCGGGTGTCCTTGTCAAAGCATCTTTGGCTGCTTCGGCCATTTTAGAGCTTCCGGTGAAGACAGCTCCCATTTGGACAACTAGTTTTTGGGTGAAAATATCCCCAAAAATTTTGCCTGTTTTGTCGATGGTCAGCAGTTCTCGTGTGACCACATTTCCTTTGATCTCTCCTTCGACGGTGGCGACACGAGAGTCCACGTTTCCTTCGATGAATCCTGTTTCACTCACCACTAAGCGAGAATTGCAGACGAGCGTACCAATCACTTTGCCTTCGACGCGAAGGTCTCCTTCGGCGTTGATATTCCCCACCACAACAGTTCCTTCGGAAATCACATTTCGGCGGATTTCTCCCTTAGGGGGGGGAGTGGTTGGCTTCACTTTGGGGCGATTGGTTTCGTTTTTAGTTCCAAACATATTGGCTCCGATTATTTTGTAAATGCGACGTAATCCACGGGATTGACAGGTCTGCCCAGATACCAGAGTTCGAAGTGAAGGTGGGTTCCGGAAGAATTTTCGCCAGAACTGCCTATCACCGCAATAGGTTCACCTGCATACACGTAGGTCCCAGCCTCTTTAAGTAGGCGACTATTGTGCTTGTAAAAAGTGACAATATCCCCTTCCGTAGCGACCCCGATGACCCACCCGTTTAGGTCTGAATACTCTGATAACACGACAAATCCATCCGCTGCGGCCTTGATCAGCGTGTTCTCAGCAGCTACAATATCCACGCCATAATGCAGGCCAGATTCTGTGTAGCCACGGAGCATTTCGCCCTCCAGCGGAACGAACAGCTTTTGTAACCATTCATCCTGAGATCTTGGCGAGCGAGCTACAGGAGGTGGGGAAGAAATTTCCTGAGAAGGTCTTGTCACATACACTGTCTCTATCCGAGAAGGGGCCGAACTCGCAGCTTCGCTTTCCCGAAAGCGCGGTTCTGGACTAAGGTTGGATCCAGCCGGCAAAAGCGCCTCTTGATCTTGCATCAACACCAGAAGCTGGCTGGAGTCAAAATCCATCTCCTCGTCCTCAATCCCGGTCACTTGACGAAGCCCTTTGGAGTAAGCCTCATAAATTTCCAATCGATCTTCGGCAGACTTTACAACCTCTAGAAGGCTGTCTTTCCGAGCTTGAATCACGATTGGGTCTTCGTAGTTAGGTATGAGCCGATGGAGGGTCGGGGTGAATATGAACAGGGTCGCTGTCCCTACCACCACCAAAATCAAGAGGGTAATTCCCGCTACGGCTACAGACAAGGGACGCAGGGAAAACTGCCGAGACTGCGACAAAGTCTCATGGTCGATCAGCTCTACCTGGTAGCGCTTCCGCATCTTGTTGATCAGCCGTTGAGATAGTCTTTTGAACATAAGCGATCTTCGCTGTACTAAAAGGTGGCTCTGGCGTTAGGAGAGCAAATCATTTGCATTGTAAGGCCGGAAAAAATAGTGTTTATTTCCGGCAAATTGACCCTTCATCGCAAAACAACATTCTCCGAGTCGGGGCGTAATTCTTCTACACCTCTTCACAGGCTGGTGAATCCTCCAAACTTTACTGAGTACATCTGCTAATGATGTCTAGCCCATTTCGCTCCCGTAATACTACGACTTTTTACCTTATGCTCGCTGCCCTGGCGCTCTCGTCATGCGCAAGGGAGAAAGACACGGTCATGGCTAGGTACTATCATGCGACGACCTCCTACTTCAATGGCTATTATAATGCCGTCTATCTCTTCGGTGAAACCGTTTCGAGATTAGAGGAGCAATATCAATATCCCACGCAGGGATTTTTAGAGGTAGAGTATTTCGGGACAGAGAATGAAATCAAGACCTTCGACGCAGATTTTGAAAAAGTGATCCAGAAAAACGATGCGGTGATGTTCAAGCATCCTCATGGAGGATTCTTGGACGACTGCCGTTTGTTGAATGGAAAGGCTTGGTTTTATCGCCAAAACTATACCCTCGCCCAGCGAAGCCTCGAATATGTCATCAGTGAATTCCCGACTTCCAAGCACGTTCCCGAAGCCTGGTTTTGGCTTGCCAAAACCTATTACATGCTGGACAATTCCGAAATGACCCGCAGCATTCTGAATGCACAAATCTTGCAAAACGATACGGTGGTGATTCCCGAGGCCATGATGGACGACTTGGCGCTCTTTCGCACCCGCCTTGCCATCGAAGCGAAAGACTATAAGTCGGCGACCTATGTCTTGTCTGAGGGGATCGAGTTGATCAACAATCGCCAACGGCGGGCGAAAGCGCACTTTCTTTTAGGACAATTATTTGCCAAACTAGACAACTATCCCAAGTCTCTGGAGCAGTTTGAGCTGGTCCAAAAATACAGCCTTGACTATTCTCTCACCTTCCTCGCCAAGATCAACATCGCACGGCTCTATGTCGTGTATCAAGAAGGGCGCGATGAAGAGCAGACCGTAGAGCGCTACCTCACCAAGTTGGTCAAGGATGAGAACAATGAAGAATACCGAGATCAGATATACTATGAGTTTGCCCAACTGGAATTAAAAAAGCCAGACTTGCCAGCCGCGATTGATTACCTGAAGTATTCTGTGCAAACCAATGTGAATAATCGCAGACAGAAAGCGCTGAGCTATCTCAAGATTGGGCAGATTTACTTTTACGATTATCAAGACTATTCTCAATCACAAGCCTACTATGACAGTGCGGCGATGTCGATCACCAAAGAAGCGCCGGAATACGAGGAAATTACGGCTTTGGCGGCAACCTTGAAAGATTATATCACTCACCTCAACACGATTCAATATCAAGATTCCATGCTTTGGTTGGCGTCTCTGCCATCAGCAGAGCGTGACACCATCATCGCGCAAGTCGCCAGGGAGGAGGCAAGATTAAAGCAAGAAGCACTTGATCGGGAATTAGCTGAAATGTCGCGGCGAACGACGACTGACCCGATGCTCAACCCCCTGATGGCTGACCAAATGAATCGAAGGGCTCGTCAGGATCAGAACAGTTCGGTATGGTATTTCGACAATCCCTCTGCGGTCTCGAGCGGACGGCTCACCTTTCAGCAAACTTGGGGCCAGCGTGCCAATGAAGATGATTGGCGGCGAAGCAACAAGCTTTCCCTTGGCATATCCGTTCCAGGGGACGCGGGAGGACTAGAGGAGGAGGCCCCCATCGACAGCAGTCTGGTCGAGCAGTTTGGCGATAAAGTCAAATACTATAAGGACATCCCACTCACCGATGGTCGGAAAGATGCTTCCTTGGCTATGATTGAAGAGGCGCTTTATAAATTGGGACAGATTTATTTTCAAAAACTCAACGAGCCAGATTCCGCTATCCACACCTTTGAAACGCTCTTAGATCGGTTTCAGGGGTCGGAATACACCCTCCAGGCGCGCTACGCCTTGTTCAGGCTATACTCTGATAAGAAAAGTCCCATCGCCTTCATCCAGAAAGAAATTATTCTCAACGAGTTTCCTCAGACAGTTTACGCCTACCTCATTCAGGGACTAGATCCAGAGCTTCTCAAGCAAAACGAAGAAGATTTTGTGTTTGCTTACGACGGGTTGTTTTCCTCTTACCAGGCGGGCGAGTACGAGACTGCTATTGGGTTTAGCAGCTATCTGCTCGGCCAAAGCCGCTTTGCCGAAGATCCCAAAATTGATTTTGCCAAACTTTATTTTATCCGCGGAATGGCTTATGGGTACTTAGGCTACACGGACAGCTTGGAAAGCATTCTCACCCATGTTGTGACACAGTATCCGGAGGCCAATGTCACGCCGAGAGCGCAGAAAACCCTGGCGTTTCTTCGTCAAGGTGCAACGGGATCTGTCGCAACGGCAGATAAACCTGCCAGCCCAGCGCCTGAGCAAGCGGCAACACCTACAGGCAGCAACGAGGAAAAATTCCAAGGTTTCACAGACGAAATCAAATCCTCAGATAAGATATTCATCCTCATGTACATCGACAAGGAGGCGGTTTCCAAAGCAGAAGCGACCAGCCTTTTATCTGATTTTAATACAGCGTCCTTCCCTGCGCTTCGCCTCAAAGTATTTACCTTCCTCTACCAGCAGACCCATCTTCTTCCCTACGTGTCGAGTTTTTCTACCTTGGAAGAGGCCAAGACCTACATCCAGGCCATCATGAGTGGGGAGGTTGGCGCCAAGCTCGTCACCAACACCAATGGTAGGCTATTCTATATCTCGCACACCAACTTCAAGGTGGCCTACGGGCAAAAGCGAATGGAAGATTATCTGCTATATTATGATAGCGTGCTACAAAAAGGGCGCTAACCTTCTCACCGGAGATGTCCTCACATCGGGCTAGCACGCTGCTATCGGTGAGGGCGCCAGGTAATCCTAGGGATTTGGGTTGAAAATGTTATATTTCTGCGTACCGCAACTACCCCTTGCTATGCGCGAAATTACCACCATGACACCCGCTCCCGACACCCCAAACATCCCCATTTCACATCCTCCCGTCGCGGTCAGAAGGCGCTACCAATGGCCCAGAAGCGTATTTTTGGTTGCAGTGGGCATGATCGGCCTGTTTGTCTTGGGCTACATTGTGTACACAGCACAATCTTTGCCACCCCTCGCTGAGATTGAAAATCCACAGTCTAGTCTTTCCACGCAATTGATCTCCGCAGACGGAGAAGTGCTGGATAACTTCTTTTCTAAAGAAAACCGCGTCAATGTTCATCTGAACGAAGTGTCGCCGCATGTCATTGATGCGCTCATTGCCATGGAAGATGCGCGGTTTTACCAGCATGCTGGCGTGGACTATTGGTCCCTCCCTTCATTGATTTATCGAAACCTCTCTGGCACGACCAGTGGAGGCTCTACCATCACGATGCAGTTGGCCCGCAATCTTTTTAACTCCGTGGGGAAAGACCGCACGCTCAATCGAAAGATCAAGGAGATCATCGTGTCCACTGTCTTGGAAAGAAGCTATACCAAGCAAGAAATCCTGGAAGCCTATCTCAACACAGTCAACATTTTTGGCAACGCCTACGGAATCGAAATGGCCTCCGAGCGCCTGTTTGGTAAGCAGGCCAAGTTTCTCAGCATAGAAGAGAGTGCCGTGTTGGTGGCGATGCTCAAGGGGCAGGGCGTATTCGACCCCTTGCGTAGGCAGGACACGGTCTTGGCCAGACGCAATCTAGTCATGAAAAAAATGCACGACTATGGTTTTATTGCCCTTTCAGACTTGCAATTAGATAGCCTACAAGCACTTCCCCTCCACATTGCCCCGCAAGGCCAGGACCACGTCAAGGGGGTTGCGCCTTATTTTCGGCAGCGCGTCAGGGAGTTTTTACGTGAATGGTGCAGTCAGAATCGCCGATCCGACGGAGAACTGTATGATATGTATCAGGATGGTCTCCGCGTCTACACCACGTTGGATGCTGCCATGCAACGCCATGCAGAAGCAGCCGTCAAAGAGCATTTAACCCCTTTTCAAGCTATTTTTGATCTCCACCTTCAGGGTCGGGAGCCTTGGAAGCAAGAACCCCAAATTATAGATGATCTCCTCCGCCAGTCGGATCGCTATCGCCTTGCGCTGAAGGCTGGCAAGACAGCGCCAGAAATTGAAGAAGAATTCAACACGCCTGTGAGAATGGCGATATTCTCCTGGGAAGGAGAGATTGATACCGTCATGACGCCACGCGACTCCGTAAAATGGGGAGCTAAATTTCTCGAGACAGGCATGGTATCCATCGATCCTTCCACGGGCTACATCAAAGTATGGGTCGGTGGAATCAATTTTGAGCATTTCAAGTACGACCACGTCGATCAGGGCAAGCGGCAAGTAGGATCCACTTTCAAGCCATTTGTCTATGCTGCGGCCATTGACCGCGGAGGAAGAACTCCTTGCGATCAAGAACTCAACCAGCCGATTGTATTTGAAAATGTCGATGGAGAAGGGACCCGGTGGTCCCCCAAAAATGCTGATGGTCAAATAGGCGGGTACATGACCTTGAGAAAGGGGTTGGCGACTTCCACCAATCTGATCACGGCGCGTCTCATGGCTTCCATGAGTCCACAAGTGGTGGCGCGCTACGCGCGCGACATGGGGATCAAGACACCGCTTGACGAAGTTCCTTCCTTGTGCCTCGGAACCACTGACCTCAAAGTGCTGGAACTCACAGGGGCTTACTGCACATTTGCGAATCAGGGGACTCACATCGAACCGATATTTGTGACCCGAATTGAAGATAAACATGGGAATGTCCTCTGGGAACACCCTCGCGAAGTAAAGCAGGTCCTCAGCGCTGGCAAAGCTTATATGATGGTAGAATTGCTACGCGGCGTCGTGGATGAGCCGGGCGGCACGGCAGGACGTCTTCGCTATCGGTTCAAGTTTCGAAATGAAATGGGGGGGAAGACGGGCACCACCCAGAACCATTCCGATGGATGGTTCATTGGCATGACCCCTCACCTGGTTTCCGGGGTGTGGGTAGGATGCGCTGACCGAAGGGTGCGATTTCGAAGCTTGGAGTACGGTCAGGGTGCCAGCATGGCATTGCCCATTTGGGCGCTGTTCATGAAGAAAATATATGAGGACGAATCTATCGGCTTGCCAGAAAATGCTACTTTCGAAAGGCCCAAGGGTCATCAATTGGCTCCGCCCTGCGTGTCTATCGGCAGTCACATGCGCTTCGGGAATTCCGATAGCTTGGGGGCTGGTTTTCCTAGCACGGATGATTTGGACGGTTGGGAGTGACAACGGAATCGGTGTAGCTGTAGCACACATCAAGCTACTCACGAATACCTTCCCCATAACCAGGCAACACCTTCTCCCATGATGCCGAGGAGGAATATGCCCGTGATCCCCGCTGCCATTTCTTGCCATTCCCCTCGATCAAACAAGCCCATCTCTGTTCCCATCACGAAAAATAGCGTACTTCCCATAAAAATAAGGGTTGAGCCCCATCGACCTTCCCGATCTCGGTGGCGAAACATTTCTTTGGCTCGCCCAGCTAGTCGCTCTTCGCGGTAGAAGGTTTTGAGGAGATGAACACCAAGTACGATCGGGCCTATGACAATCAATACAGCTGCAAAAGATTCCATACTATCATCCTACTTCTTGAACTAGATCTAAGCAGGTAAGTTATCAATTATTCATACCGGGTGTCCGCAGCGAGTCTCAGCGAGTGGGGGCAACAGTCTAAAGCAGAGGCCTTCGCACGTCACGTGATCCAATTTTCACGCGGGTGCCGGATCACATTTCGGTTGGAAAAGAGTAAATTTACTTGCTCTACATTGGAGCGTTACACTGACTGACCATGCGTGGTGTCAACGAACGAATCTCCCATTCTATAAACTCTGTCCTCGTCTTCTCGACTTTCTGTCGAGCCTCGTGTCTTCTGATCTAGTCCCAACTCCAGCCCTGAGCGCCAATATGAGCCAGCATTCTGAGCAACAAACGTTATTGATGCAGAAAGTCCGCAACCTACCAGAGGATCCTGGTGTGTATCGGTTTTCGAACTCAAAAGGGAAGATCATATACATTGGCAAGGCCAAAAATCTCAAAAAGCGTGTATCCTCCTATTTCATGGCGGGGAGGGGGCACAGCTATCGGATTCACAAGATGGTGGATCAGATTTTCGATGTTGCCTACACGGTCACACACAGCGAGGTGGAAGCCCTGCTGTTGGAAAACAACCTCATCAAAAACCATCAGCCGAAGTACAATATTCTGCTCAAGGACGGGAAAACGTATCCGTATATCTGCATTAAAAAGGAACGCTTTCCGCGGGTATTTGCGACGCGAAACAAGGAAGACGACGGCTCTAGCTATTACGGGCCCTATCCCAGCGTGACGACCATGAAAGCCATCTTGCACCTGGTACGGGGGCTGATTCCCCTTCGGACCTGCAACTTTCTTTTGTCGGAGTCAAACATCAAAGCCGGAAAATTCAAGCGCTGCCTCGAATACCAAATAGGCAATTGCCTCGCGCCATGCGAGGATCTGCAAACAGAAGCATCTTACCAGGATGGAATCAACCAGATCAGGCACATTCTCAAAGGCCACCTTGGGCCTGTGTTGCGGCAAGTGGAGGAGCAGATGAAGAAAGCGGCAGAAAATTATGAATTCGAAAAGGCCGAATGGTATAAAAAGCGGCTGGAAAGACTTCGGACTTATAAGCAGAAGAGCACCGTGGTGTCCGAGTCGATTGGGAATTTGGATGTCATCACAGTGGAGATCGAGCAGCACTTGGCTGTGGTCAATCACTTTCACGTCATGGATGGCGCCATTGTGCAGACGCACTCTTGGGAAATCAAGCGGAAAAATGAAGAAGACGAGAGTGAGATTCTCTTGGCCACCCTCCTTCACATGATGGCTGATAACCCAGACTTTGGAAAAGAGGTGGTGACCAACGTATCCCTTCCAGAGTTCAGCATTCCAGAAGGGTTTTCGGTCTCCATTCCACAGCGGGGCGACAAAAAGCATTTGATAGATCTTTCTTTGAAAAACTGCCAGACTCTCCTAACTGAAAAGCTGTATAAGCAAAATTTTCAAGAGCGAAAAAGTCTGGGCGACATCATGGTGGAAGAGTTGCAGATTGCCCTTCGCATGGAAGTCGCGCCAGATCACATTGAGTGTTTTGATAATTCAAATTTCCAGGGAAGCTCGCCTGTGGCATCCTGCGTCGTCTTCAAGGGAGGTAAACCGAGCAAAAAAGACTACCGCCATTTCAAAATCAAGACGGTGGAGGGGCCTGATGACTTTGCCTCCATGGAAGAAATCGTCTTTCGGCGCTACAGTCGAGTGCTGGAGGAAGGAGGAGAATTGCCCAAACTCATTTTGATCGATGGCGGAAAAGGCCAGCTAAATGCTGCAGCGACTTCTCTCGAAAAATTGGGCTTGATTGGAAAAGTTCCCGTGATCGGCATCGCAAAACGCTTAGAAGAAATCTATCGGCTGGGGGATCCATTTCCTTTGCACATCGATAAGCGAAATGCAGGTCTCAAGCTCATACAGCAATTGCGAAATGAGGCCCACCGATTTGCAATCACTTTTCACCGAGATGTGCGGTCCAAGGCAGAAGGTCAGCGCTCCAAACTCACGAGCATCAAGGGAATCGGACCTCAAGCGGAAAAAGAGATTTTGGGGATGTTTAAGTCTCTGAAAAAGCTGAAAGAAGCAGATAAGTCGCTTTTAGAGGAAAAGCTTGGGACCCATCGTGCGACCTTGATTCGGCAAGCGATTGACGCCGGGGTGATTTAAATTCTTATGGCTTAAATTAAGGCTGCGGTATCAGATCTGTCTCGACTTTTCTGGCTAACCGTCATTCCCCACCTTTCCCGAAAAGTAAATGCTGATCCCTCAAAGCGGACAAAACCGGACGATACAGGGCTAAAACATCTCGCTTTTTACTGATAGCACCAAGGATCAAGCGCTGTTTAGTGAAAATAATAAA